>CAKZWP010000177.1:0-2896 GCA_937921845.1 uncultured Sulfurovum sp. | reverse complement strand
TCGTAGTCTATCACACCGGCTTTTGCTGCCATTTTGAGCATAGAGTACTCACCGCTGACGTTGTAAACAGCCAATGGAAGCGAAGTGTTGTTCTTAACATCTCTGACAACGTCAAGATAGGCAAGTGCAGGTTTAACCATTAGGATGTCTGCTCCCTCTTTTTCATCTTCTATACTCTCTTGTATCGCTTCATTTCTGTTCGCCGGGTTCATCTGGTAAGATCTTCTGTCTCCAAAACTTGGGCTGGACTCAGCGACATCACGGAAAGGTCCATAATAGGCTGAAGCAAATTTAGTTGAGTAAGACATAACAGGCAAGTTTTCAAATCCTGCCCCATCAAGACCTGCACGTATGGCAGTGATCATTCCATCCATCATCCCTGAAGGAGCTATCATGTCAACACCTGCTTTGGCATGTACAACCGCTTGTTTGGCTAAGTTGTCAAGTGTAATGTCATTGTCAACAGTATGGAGTACAGGATCGATTACACCACAGTGTCCATGGTCTGTGTATTCACAGAAACAGAGATCTGTGACAACAAACATGTCAGGATGTGCCGCTTTAACTTCACGTACAGTTTGCGCGATGATACCATGTTCACACATCGCGTCAGATCCTACAGAATCTTTTGTATCGGGGATACCAAAAAGGATGATGGAATAGATACCAAGTTCTTTTAGTACGCCACACTCCTTGACTATCTCATCGATGCTCATTTGAAATACACCAGGCATTGAACCTACTTCTTCCTTGATACCTGTACCGCTTTTTGCAAAAAGAGGGTAGATGAAGTCATTGACATTCAAATGTGTCTCCTGGAGGAGATCTCTTAGAACGGGATTGATTCTTTTTCTTCTAAAACGTGCGAACATATACTAACCTTGTGATATCTTTTAAAGTATTTTACACTAATTATTAATTATTAATTATTAATTGTTCATTCTTAAAGTATAATCTCATCATGAATAATATTGATATATCACAAATCGCTACTTTACCAACCAAATATGGCACCTTTAAAATACAAGCCTTTAAAGAAGGCACGAAAAATGGTGAGGGTAAAGAACATTTAGCTATTTTTACAGAAGATCTGTCGGATGAGCCCATCGTGCGTGTGCACTCCGAATGTCTGACCGGTGATGCGCTTGGCTCAGCCAAGTGTGACTGTGGAGAACAACTTCATTATGCACAGGCACTCATCGCAAAAGAGGGTGGGATGATCATCTATCATCGTCAAGAAGGACGTAACATTGGACTGCTCAATAAAGTCAATGCCTATGCACTTCAAGATTCAGGTTTTGACACTGTAGCAGCAAACCACCAGTTAGGCTTTAAAGCAGATGAACGTACATATGAAGTGGTTGAGTTTATTTTAAATCATTTTGGTATTAAAAAGCTGAAACTTTTAACCAATAATCCTAAAAAGATAGATAGTCTAGGCGATATCGAAATTATAGAACGTCTTCCTATCCAAATCACACCAAACCCTCATAATGAAGGCTACCTTCAAGTAAAAAAAGACCAGATGGGACATTTCCTTTAGTCCTGGGAAAGAACTAGAGTTTATGACAAGAACCTATACCTTTAAAACACTCTACGATCAGATTAAAACACAGAAAAGTGATTTCTGGCGTACTAGTCTTTATGGGATCATTGCAACATTGCTTTTATTACCGATCCCTATGCTGATTCCTCTTTTGATTGATGAAGTGTTGTTGGCGCATCCTGGAAAGATGACAGAGATGATCTCTGGTTTTTTTGGAAGCTCTGAAGTGTGGGTCTATATTACGGTTATTTTGATTGTAGTGCTCACCCTACGATTTTTAGCTTTTTTTTTCTCTAACAGCAAAACGTTTTACGCCACTAAAATCACACAGAAGATAAGTTACCTGCTACGACATCGCATATTACATCATCTAGAACGTGTTTCACTCTCCGAATATGAGACACTTAAGTCAGGAGGCATTGCTTCAAAGACAGTGCAGGATGTAGAGAGTGTCAGTAGTTTTGCAGGGCAGGTGGTGACCACAGTACTGAGTGCTACTTTGATGCTAGTGGGTATCGCCGCGATTATGCTTTGGATGAATTGGATACTGGCCGTGTTGGTATTTGTACTCAATCCTTTTTTTCTTGGTTTTTCGCGTCTTTTGGGACGTAAGACAGGAGAGTTACTGCGCCGTCAGCATGAAGCCTATGAACTTTACCATGAGCTACTCAACGAAACTTTGGAACTTTTTATCCAGGTACGTGCTAGCAATCAGGAACGAAGCTTCTTCGGCATCCTTCAAGGACGAGCAAAAGAGATAGAAACAGCTTCACTAGACTATGGGTATAAAGCTTCTGTAGCACACAGCTCTTCCACACTTTTAACAAACACCGTGGTTGATATCTTTAGAGCACTCGGCATAGCAGCTGTTGCGTATTCAGATCTGACCATAGGGATGATGATCGCTTTTCTTTTTTACCTTTCAACTCTGGTTGCGCCTATTCAGCAACTGATGGGACTGATCATCTCTTACCAAAGTACTAAACCGGCATTAGATCGGATTAACATGTTACTTTCTCTTTCTCAAGAACCACATTACCCGCATGACGTTAATCCTTTTGAAGATATCAAAACTACCTCAGTTGAGCTCAAGAAAATTAGTTTTGCTTACGGTAATGGTAAACAAGTACTGCATGATATTAGTTTACAAGCAAAATCAGGACAGAAGATCGCTCTCATAGGTCCCAGTGGAAGCGGAAAAACAACCATCGCTCAGATCATGGTAGGTTTTTACCCTTATCACACGGGAGAGATACTGTATGGTAATGTCCCTATAGAACAGATAGGACTACCTGTAGTACGTGAAAATGTAGCACTAATGTTACAGCAGGCACTCTTTTTTAACGATAC
>CAKZWP010000176.1:0-9669 GCA_937921845.1 uncultured Sulfurovum sp. | reverse complement strand
CAAATAGACGTTGATTTGTTTACTTATATTTGGTTGTCAAAGATCATTCAATAACACTCTTCCTAGCAACTCGCTAGTCGTCCATGTGTTGTTGGACGCGTATTATAGCACCGAACTCTTTCCTTGTCAAGGGTTTTTTAGAAATATATGAAAATTCTTTTATTTTTTTTATTTACTTACATATTATATATAAAAATTACCCTTCATGCCTATATTTAAGTATAGTATTTTATAATCCTAGACCAGTTAACATTCAAGGAACACTTATGCGTCTACTTTTTCTATTCTCTACTCTATTCCTTTTATCTGCGTGTATGGATACAGCTGAAGTACCTACTTCAACTGCAGAAGAAAAAAGTATCACTCAGATCCAAAGCAATAAAACAGAGGCACAAGAAGCACAGGATGAATACAAAAAGTTACAAGAGCAAAGAGGCAAAGAGTAAATTCTATTATTAACCTTAGATTAATCTCTCTGGACTATACTTTGCATTAAATTAACAATTGAAGGAATATTATGGCTTTATATGATAGAGACTATACATCAACAGAAGCTGGATACGTTCAAGAAGGCGCATCTGTAAGCTTCATGAAACAAACTTACCAACTCTTAGCGGCAAGTATGATCGCTGCTGCAGCAGGCGCTTATGTAACAATGCCTTATGCAGAAACGGTAATGCAATATAAGTGGTTCATCTTCGGTGCAGAACTTTTAGTACTTTTCTTTGGACTCAGCATGACAAGAGGTAAAGCAGGACTTAATTTGGCAATGCTTTTTATCTTCACTTTTTTAACGGGTGTTTCATTAGTCCCACTTTTGGCTTCACTTATCGGTGCAGGTAATGGTGCAGTTATCGGGAATGCTTTCCTTATGACATCTGTACTTTTTGGAGCATTAAGTCTATTTGCTATTAACAGTAAAACAGATTATTCAAGTTGGGGAAAACCTCTTTTTATCACACTTATCGTAGTAATTATCGCGTCATTGGTAAATATGTTTATACTTCAAAGTCCAATGATGCATGTGATCATTACTGCAGGTATCTTACTTTTATTTAGTATCTTTACTATCTATGATACACAAAACATAGCAAATGGGGCATATGACTCACCAGTAGATGCAGCTGTTTCTCTTTACCTGGACTTTCTAAATATGTTTACAGCACTACTCCAGCTTCTTGGAATCTTTGGTGGAGATGACTAAAGAAGAGACTTTGGAAAAGATTGAGCGTCTTATCGATGCCAATCTTAACCGACTTAAAGAGGGCATACGGGTGATAGAAGATATCAACCGTTATATCTACGATGATAAATCTTTAACTTCTGCCCTTAAACAATTACGACACAAACTTCAACCTGCTTATGACCAAAATCGTTTACAATACAGAGATATAGAAAATGATGTTCAAAAAGAAAGTATTAGTTCTGAATTATCTCGCAGCAGTATCAATGACTTGATCATAGCAAACTTTTCAAGAGCACAAGAGTCTGCACGTGTACTTGAAGAAAGTTTTAAACTGACAGACCATACATTATCGGAACTTTGCAAAGAGGTTCGTTATGGCTTGTATGCTGTAGAAAGATCCTTTTTTATGCAGAAGGAAGAGCCAAGGAAACAGCCTTAACAAACAAAACTTCAAACTCTAAATAATCCAAAGGGTATCTCTTCATAAGTTGCTTTGTCTGCTTATAGGTCAGTTGTTTTTCTCCTCCGCTTACGCCACTTTTTTTAATATAGTTAAACATTTCTCGAACATTCTCAAAATGGAGTTTATACTTTTTTAATTCAAATGCAGCACGATAGTATTTTTGGATCGTCTCTCTTAATACAGTTTCAGAATAAATAGGCGAAGTGACTTGGGCCGTTTCATGCAAGGTCTTGAAAGTATTGGATGTAAAAATGGCAAAATAGGCAAAGGATGACTTTTTTGAGATCTCAGACAGAGTGAAATCCAAATCTTTACTCCATTGTAAAGCCGAAGAGGAAAGGAGAAAATTCTCTGGTGTAAATGAAAAGTTCTCAAATGTTTGAACCTGATTGAAATCTGCACATATTTTTTTGATCTTCTTAGAAGAAGGATGTATCTCTAGCATCTCTGGGGAAGAATCCAGTGCAATGAGATGATCAAAAGAGACATTGTTTTTCTCTAGGTTCTTATAGACTTCACCGCTACCACAGCCTATATCTATAAGCGTTGTATAATGTGATTCGGGAAGTTGTTCTACCAATGATTTGGCAACCTCTGCCTGAATGACATTATAGGTATCATACTCATGTGCAAAACGAGAAAACTCTTGAATAACATTAGACACGGGTTCTCTCCTTTTACACGAAATAATGATCTTCATCACCATTTCAAACTTTTTTGGGTATAATCGCCGAAATTATACCCAAATTTCATTGGGCTATCCAATAACATAAAGAGGCATAGATGACATCAACACTTTTAATCGTACAAATCGTACTTGCACTAGCTATCACAATTGCAGTACTTCTACAAAAAAGTTCAAGCATAGGTCTTGGCGCATACAGTGGAAGTAATGAATCTGTATTTGGAGCAAAAGGACCAACTGGTTTCCTTGCAAAACTTACTTTTACACTTGCATTTGCATTTATCGTAAATACTTTAGCATTGGGATATCTATACACTACAGCTAATACTGCATCAGTTGCAGACACTATCGTTCCTGCGAACAATGCCGCTGTACCAGCAGCACCAGCAACACCAGAAAATACTACACCAGCAGCACCAGCTGCACCCACTGCAAACTAACCCTATATAAAGAAGATTTTTCTTCTTTATATATTCCCTCCAAAATACTATCTAAATACATAACAAGGTAAAAAAGGGTAAAATTTCCCTAAATAATACCAAGGAGATAGTTATGGTAAATGAGATTTTTGAACAAACACAAGAAAATATGCAAAAGGGTATCGATGCCCTTAAAAGAGACTTTTCAACTCTTAGAACTGGAAAAGTAACGACTGGTATCATAGATAACATTAAAGTAGATTACTATGGTACGATGACTGCATTAAACCAAGTAGGTAATGTTATTGCTACAGATGCTACAACGATCAGTATTACTCCTTGGGAAAAGACGCTTCTTCCTGTCATTGAAAAAGCGATCCAGGAAGCGAACATCGGTGTGAATCCAAATAATGATGGTGACTTCATCAAACTCTTTTTCCCACCAATGACAAGTGAACAAAGACAAGAGATCGTTAAACAGGCCAAAGGTATGGTTGAGCATGCAAAAGTTTCTGTCAGAAATGTAAGAAAAGACGGTAATGACAAGATCAAAAAACTTGAGAAAGATAAAGAGCTCAGTGAAGACGAATCTAAAAAAGCGCAAGATCAAATACAAAAAATTACAGATGAATACATCGCTAAAATAGAAGAAGCTTTTAAAACAAAAGAAGCTGATATACTCAAGGTTTAAGTATGCAAAAATCCTATGATGTAGAACAAGCATACAAAGATGCCAATGCTCTGCTTGAAGGTCACTTCCTTTTGGCAAGCGGTAATCACTCAAACAGATACCTTCAAAGTGCCAAAGTACTTGAATATCCTAAAAAAGCTTCATTGCTTACTGATGCTCTTGCTCAAATGATCAAGGAGAATGGTATTGAAGTAGATACTGTATGTGCACCTGCCTTAGGTGGAGTACTTGCCGGTTATGAACTTGCCCGTTCACTTGATGTTAGATCTATCTTTGTTGAAAAGAAAGAGGGAGGCATGGAGTTACGTCGTGGTTTTGAAGTAGCAAAGGGTGAAAAGATCATCATTTGTGAAGATATTATCACGACTGGCGGTTCTGCATTGAAAGCTGCTCAAGCCATAGAGGCATTGGGTGGTGTTGTCGTGGCGTTTGCATCGCTGGCAAACAGAGGATTCTGTAAACGTGTAGGTAGCGATACCGAGGCTAAAGAAGAGTGTAGCCTACCAAATGACGTGCCTCTTTTTGCACTTGATGATTTTACTTTTGAGATGTTCACTCCGGATGAATGTCCAATGTGTAAAGAGGGAAGTACTGCTATTAAACCAGGAAGCAAAGGCTAAAAAAGCCTTTCTCCTTAACTGACCCTCCAAACAACTGCACATATCTCCACATCTATATCGGTCTTTCTTGGCTTGATGCTAAATGTTTCTATCTCACAGTTGTCTACAGTGTACTTATCATTTAATGCATCTATTTTATCTTCCAATTCATACTCGAGTGCTTCTATCTCTTTTTCTATACCTACCATACGCTCTTCTGCCCTACTCATCTCTCCACGCTCTTTGAGTATCTTACTGCCTTTACTTACTGCGCGTCCTATCTTTGTAGGGCTTGGACGACCAAACAGGGCACCTAACACTGCGATACCTGCTTCTATCATAGAACCCGTAGAATCCGAGGATTCCTTCTCTACACGTTCTTTAGCCCGATAGAGTCTATCTACAAGTGTCTTTTCTTTTCTGCCGTAACGTATTTGAAGTTTTTCTATCTCAATCTCTTTTTTATCATTAAGCCCATCTTGCAGTCGTACGATAAAATCTGTTCGTGATTCATCAACTTTAGACTCCAGTTTAGGGGATATGCAACGCAATAGTTCCAAGTCATGTTCACGATAGAGTGTCTCTTTTAATTCTCTAACTGCTTTTGTCAATCTTCTATCTTCCAAAATAATATCAGGAAGGGTATGAAACTTCGCATTGGAAGGAGCAGTATGAGGGAATCTATCAAAGCCTAGTTCTTCTTCTATGGCATTTTCCCATGTAACACGTTGTTGTTTTTCATCAAGAGGGACGAAGAGTTCAAAAGTTCTGTCACTATCAATTCCTCTTCGTTGTTGATAAAAATGTATTTTTGCTTTGGCTCCCAATGTTGGATAATATATATTTTGCTCTGATGTATCTGGCTCGTAGTATTGAGGGATCGAGGTATCTATAGTTTGATAACTTTCTAATGCAGAGGTATTTTTAACCATGCTCTCTACACTCTGCACTTCACTCTTCTGTGCTGCTTTTTGCTCATGCATAAGCAAAGAGATCTCATCTCTTTTGAGTGGTCCTTTCAGGTAACTCATTACCCATCGGGTACTAAAGAGTCTAATGTCATCCAGATGTGCACTTTTGAGGAAAAAGGTTCTCTTTTTCATATTTGACAAGAGGTTCATAATTTCTTTTTTATCAAAATTGGAGCCTACTTTACCTTCTAATCCATCGATAACCCTCTCAATATCTTGTGTTGTCTGTAATCTTCCGATGAACCATGTGCCTATGTTGGAAAGTCCCTTATAGTCTAGATCTACAGGGTTTTGAGTACTTAGGACCACACCCACACCAAAAGCCCTTGCCTGTTTGAGAAGAAGCAACATAGGCTCTTTACTTGGCGGATTCTTCGTAGGAGGGAAGAATCCAAAGATCTCATCCATATAGAGTAGTGTTTTGAGTGCAGAGGTACCACTTTGGCGACGCATCCATGCAATGTATTTATTGAGAAGCAAGGTGACAAAGAACATACGCTCATCATCATTTAGATGTGAGATAGAGAAAATAGCTACTTTTGCTTTACCGTTTTCATCATACAAGAGTTTTTGGATGTCTAAACTCTCTCCTTGCAGCCAAAGTGAAAAACTGGGGCTTGCAAGAAGCGCGTTAAATTTGGTAGCCAATTTAAAACGATCATTTTGCGGATAAAAATCATCCAGAGGCAATACCCCTATCTTTTTAAATGAAGGTGTGAGTATCTTTCCTATGATGCCTTCTATACTTAGATCTTCATCTGCTAACCATGATTTGGTGATGATCTGCGCGAGAAGGATGTACTCCTTAGACTCTAAAGGATCAGCATTGATTCCTACTAAAGAGAGTAAAGAGGTTGTTGTGCTTTTTAAATATGATGCAAAAGTATCACTGTCTTCGAGTATCTGGGCAGGAGGTACCTCCAGGGAACTCATGACGTTAATGGAGACGCCGGCTGAACTTCCCGGTGTATAGATGGTTTTTTTCACATCATGAAATTTCTGTACCCGTTCTGCATTTTGCCCCCAACTCTCTATCCCCTCTTTCCAGACGGTAGATATTTTCTTAGCATATTCATTGACATTGGCATCTTTGGACTTTGCTTCATCTGCGACCCATGGTTTAAAAGAGGCATGAGAGAAACCTGGATCGGTAAGACACAAGTCGCCCATATCTCCTTTTGGATCTATGATGATGGAGGGAATATTGTCTATGACAGCTTCTTCTATGATGCCTACACCAAGTCCTGTTTTCCCAGAACCTGTCATCCCTATGATCGCTGCATGTGTAGTGAAATTTTTGTTTTTAAGCAGGGTGAGTGCCTCTGTGGCTTCCATACTTTGCTTATCTATATCTTTCCCCAGATAAAAGAGTCCTAACTTTTCATACATCTCTTGCATCCCCTAATCCTTCATGATAAAAATACATACTATCTATTTTAGCGAAAGTTTGTTTAGTTCGTTTTACTATTTTGTAGGAGCGGTAGTTGTATTTGTATCTGTTTTTGTTGTAGGTTTTTTCTTTTTCACTGCTTTGGTAATCCCCTGTACCATAAAACTGATTGGTTCTTGTCCTTTTTGTTGGATAAGGACTAAGATCTTGTCTTTTTCATGGTAGACATCAAAGACCTCTATATCCGTCATAATAGGGTCAATTTCAACTCTTTCCTCTAGCCTTAAAGGCAAATGGTATCCATTTCCTTCTATTCGTGTAAGTGTTTTGTCTTTCTTAAGGACGACCCAACATACCTTTGCAGTAGGCAAAGCATACAGCGAATTTCGTGTCTCTTCCATGCATACTCTGCTGAATTCATCTTTTTTAATCGTGACATTTCCATCAGAGCCCATCATATCCATGTACAATACTTTGGTGGCATTCGTGATTCTTTTAGATTTTTCCAAATATTGGGCAAGCTGTTGATTGGAGTTTTGCATCATATCTACAGAAGAGAAGAGTGCCACTATGACGATACCCAAAAGGGCAATGGAGATAAGAACTTCTAAAAGGGTGAATGCATTACGGTTAGACATTGACCTTAGCCGTCCATCAGTCCGACACGGATGGCTTCTTCATAACTCGTCTCTCCTGCCAAAAGCATTGCTTTAAGTTTATCTGCAATGGTTTTCATGCCATCTTTCTTCATGGCCTCTCTTATTTGATGGTCATTAAGACCATCTTTCATCATCTCTTTGGCTTTGTCATCAATAATAAAAAGTTCACCTATGGCTTGTCTTCCTCTGTAACCTGTAAAATCACACTCTTTACATCCCACCGCTTTAAAATACAATTTATCTTCAGGGACATTTATCTCTTGTGCTGTTGCAGGGTCAAGCTTTGTCTCTTCCTTACAATGCAGACAAAGTTTACGGGTAAGTCTTTGGGCCAATACACCCAAAAGCGTAGAAGAAACAAGGAAGTTTTCTATGCCCATATCCATTAGACGACTTAAAGCAGAAGTGGCATCATTGGTATGTAATGTAGAGAGAAGCAAGTGTCCAGTCAATGCTGAACGCAGAGCAATTTCTGCGGTTTCGCTGTCACGAATTTCTCCTACCATGATAATGTCTGGATCTTGTCTCAAGATAGAACGTAACCCTGCTGCGAAAGTAAGACCTACTTTAGGATTTACCTGTATTTGAGAAATATTGTCTGCATTGTACTCCACTGGATCCTCTACGGTAATAATATTCTTATCCGGGGTGGAGATATGCTGTAAACAGGCATGAAGTGTGGTTGATTTACCTGAACCTGTGGGTCCTGTGACCAGTATCATGCCATGTGCGTGATTGAGCAGTCTATAGAGGTCTTTCGTAATCTCTTCTACAAAACCTAAAGATTCAAGTGTCGGGATATGTTCTGTTTGAGAAAGGATCCTCATCACGATTCTCTCACCATGATAGGTAGGCAGGACTGACACCCTTACATCAATGGTTTTCCCAGAAATTGCTAACTGTGTACGTCCATCCTGAGGGACCCTTTTCTCTGAGATATCAAGATTTGAGATGACCTTAATCCGGTTAATCACCAAAGTTACAATACTTTTATCAAGATCAAGATGCTTTTTGAGCGCACCATCTATACGTAAGCGTACCTCACCCTTTTTCTCTCCACTCTCAATGTGAATATCACTTGCACCTTTTTGGAGTGCTTGAAAAAAGAGTGAATTCACCAATTTAATGATGGGTGCAGACTCTTCGCTTGAAAGTAGGTCCTGAGAGTTACGGATAAATTCCAACAGGTCAGATTCTACTTCTATAAGTTCCTCTGAGGTCGTTGCCATATCATCAAAATCAGATCCTGTCTGGATCTCCAAAAACTTATTTTTTAATCTCTCAAAACTCTCAGCATCTACCATGGTCACAGGATAATCCAACGTGAGTTTTGATAAATAGTTCAGTGCATCTCCCAGTGTCTCTTTTTCAACAATACATGTTTTTACATCTTCAACCATAGCAAAGAGTAAAGAGTGTTTGAGTGCCAGCTTGTGATTTATCTCCTCTTCCCAAAGAGGGTCAAGGTTTACATCTTGGAGACGAGGGAAATGCATTACGCTTCCTCATCTTCTAAAATACTTAAGTTGCTCGCAGATTTTCTCTTAATTCTGTTACTTGCGGGAACGCTGGCTTCTTCAACAGAGACCCCTGTTTTTTCTTCCAATGCCTTTTTGAAGAAATCGTTGTATCTTCCCTGTACCTCTTCAAGTTCAGCCAGCATACTTTTTAACTTTTGCAGGTCATCACTTTTTCTCACAATATAAGGAGTGAGATAGATCACTACATTCTGTTCACGTTCTATATCTGAAGTATGTGTAAACAGATATTCCCCAATTATCGGGATATCTCCTAACAATGGTACTTTAGACTGCCCTTTACCCCCAACTCTTTTGATCAACCCGCCCAAGATGATCATCTCTCCATTGTTGACAATGGCATTGGTCTTCACTGTTCTTTTTGTGGTCGTTGGTCTATCTGCTATTTGCTCTGTAGAAGGATCAACATCTTCAAGCACTGTTTCTACTTCTAATGTGACTTTATTGTTGCTTGAGAGTCTTGGCTTCACTTTTAAGGTAAGCCCAATGTCTTCTCTCGAATAATTATTGAGAACGGTTGAAACACCTGATGTAGACTGTTGTGCTTCAGTCAAAATAGACATCGTCTGCCCTACATATATCTCTGCTTCTTTGTTGTTGGTACACAAGACAGAAGGTTCACTCATGAGACGTGCTGCACCGTTTTGTTCTAAGAGGTCAAGGGTCGCACCCAAGGCAAAGACCTTATCTGTGGAATCAAATTTGAAAGCAGGATTAGAAGAGTAAATAGGATTACCATTGGCATCAAGACCTTCATATGTCTCTGTATTTAGATTCAAGAACCCCAAAAGTGCTGGAGACATTTGCAGTGCTGAAGCACCCATATTTCCTGCGAGAGTGAAAAGACCCGTGGAACCAATTGCTCCACCATTTATACCATACTTCAATCCGATCTTTGCGGCCATATTACTGTCAATTTCAACGATCTTCGCTTTTACGTACACCTGTACTTTAGGAATATCGATCTTTTTTACGGTTGCTCTAATGTTCTTCATTTGCTCTGCAGTCGCCAACAGGATCAATGCATTTCTTTCAATGTCAGATACTACCATGGCTTTACTTGGCGGC
>CAKZWP010000175.1:0-3263 GCA_937921845.1 uncultured Sulfurovum sp. | reverse complement strand
TGCCAAGTCTATCGCAGAATACTCTATGTGTGCAATGGCATGTACCAATGTAGCCAAACCCTCTTTACTCTCAAAGTCTTTTCTTGCAGGTAACTCTCTGGGATCTACAATGTGACATTTAGAAGCATATGATGGTTTTGAAAATAACAGAGGCGTAAAATCATCATCACACCTTATTGCATTTTGGATACAATACGCCAAACACTGAGTGGCCAACTCCTCTTTAATAAGAATATCATCACTGATAATGGCACGTTCTAAAAGACTAAATATATTCATAGGAGAATTATATCATGCAAATCAAAATACAACCTATGGGAGCTTACCAAACTAACTGCTATATAGCTACAGTTGATGGCAAAGACTTCATCATAGACCCTGGTATGGGGGCAACACAATGGGTACTTGACAATGTCACGAATCCTGTTGCTATACTCAACACACATGGCCATTTTGACCATGTATGGTCAAATGCAGAACTAAAAGAGAAATTGAAGCTCCCAATCTATTGCCCTAAAGGTGATGTTTTCATGCTCACAGATGATCCGTTAAATCAGGGGACGCCTCCAAGTGAACCTGATTTTATCATTGTGGGGGATGAGGAACTAGATATTGAAGGTGTGAAGATAAAATTCCGTCACTTTCCAGGACACACTCCTGGATGTAGCATCATAGAGATAAAAGATGTATGGTTCAGTGGAGACTTTCTTTTTGAACAGAGTATAGGAAGATGGGATTTCCCTTCATCAAGTGGTGAAGAGATGGTAAAGAGTTTGGAAAAAGCACTTACCTTGGAAGGTGATTACACGATCTATCCAGGTCATGGAATGAGCACTACGCTTAAAGCAGAACAGAGAGTCATACCTTTTTGGATAGACCAGGTGAAGATGAGTATTTAATCATACTTCTCTTCATTATCAATTAGCAGCACATTTTCCTTCACCACATTTTCCTGCTTCACACTTCATAATAAAAGGTTTTAAATCACTTTCTTTTACAGATTCCTGTGTTTGAAATGCCCCTTCACTGTAAAGGATATAAGTCAAAATGGCAGCAAATATTGCCAGAGCTAACAAAACATAGAGTAGAAATTTTTTCATTGGATATTACCTTGCATTGTATTTATAAAATGAAGTATAGCATAAGCTTCTATTAGCCTAACACATGTGCAGGTAATACGAACGTCGTAAAATTGCCTTCAAACACTAACTTTTCATTGACAAAAGCTTCTACTTCTACCTCAGCTTTCTTACCTTTGATACTCACAACCGAAGCTTTGCATATAACTGCATCACCTACTTTCACAGGAGCTATAAATTTAGAATTTGATGCACCGAGTACCACATAAGGGTCATTCACTGCACTCATTGCTGCATAGTCTGCTGCACCAAATATGAAACCACCGTGTACCAAACCCTGCATATCAGCCGCCATTTGTTGTGTAGTATGAAGCAGAACTTCTGCATAATTTTCTTGAAGCTTTGTCACTTTACCACAGAGAGAAGTATTGATATTTAAGTGGGTGTTTAGTTGCATAAATAATCCTAGATAATTTTTAAAATTATAGCAATGTTTTAAAGGAAGTTATTGAATTATTTTGTAGATACGGTTATGGATCCCCGTGTCAAGCACGAGGATGACGAAAGGAAACACTTAATAAGAAAATTTATAGCCTCTACGACGTACTGTATGGATCACTTGGAATCCGAGGATGCTCTTCAATCTTTTTCTGATCTGATTGATCGCTACTTCAACAGTGTTATCACTGACATACTCAGGTTCTTCCCAAAGTGCATTAATGATTTCATCTTTAGAGAAAACACGTTGCTTACGAAGTGCAAGGTATGCCAAGATATCAAATGTCTTACCATTGAGAGAAACGATTTTCTCATCATATTCTATCTTTTTATTTGCGATATCAATCACAAGCTTATCAATGTTTACCTGTGTACCAAAAAGGTGTCTCATATTTGCCAGAACTCTAGCAGCGATAAGATCAGGGTATTCGCAATGCTGATAGATCACATCATCTACACCCAAAGAGAAGAAACCAGATTGTGCCTTGACATTATTTGTCAGTATCATAATCTTCGTTTCACTCTTTTTCTTTTTTACTTCATTCACGTAACGCTCAAGTGAAAACTTTACACCTTCGTCCACGATCACAACCAGTTCATAGTGTCTAAAGTCTGTAAAATTGGTTGCATCATACATATCTTTTGCATTGTCTACAATACAAATAAAGTATTTATCTAATTCTTTTTCAAGTTCCTTAACGTATTCGTCGTTGAAACCTACCGTTAATATTCTCATACTTTTCCAATCAATAAGAGAGTGGACAAAACTTAAACTTTGTCCACTTTTCTCTTTTATTAGCGTATTTATAGCTAAATCAACCTTATTTAAAAATAAAAGTAACTTTAAGAATTGGGTTTTTTATACTACTTTAGGGTGATTTAATTGCTTTTATGTAGACTCTTTTAGGTGCAGGATACCCCTCGACGGTCTTTGTATCATCATCAGGGTCAAGGAAATCTTCAAGACTTTGTGTGTCTATCCACTCTGTTTTTCTTTGTTCATTAGATTTGGTTTTCATGGTTTCCAATACTTCAACTGTTTCAAACCCTGCCCTAAAGCACCAGTTCTTTAAAGCGCTGACTGTAGGCACGAAGTAGATATTTGGTATCTTTGAATAACGGTCTCGAGGAGTCAAACACATCTCACCTTCACCATCTATCATAAAGGTATCTAAAATGAGTTCACCGCCTTTGTTAAGCCCTTTAAACAGTGATTTAAGCATCGCCACCGGATCAGATCTGTGATAAAGTACACCTAAACAAAAAAGTGTATCAAATTTATGTTCATAGAACTCTACATGTTCTACACCCAAAAGTTCATAGACGATCTCAGACTTTATAAAATGATTGATAAACTGAAATTGAGAGTAATAGATAGCAGAAGGGTCAAATCCTATAAGTTTTTTAGGTGCTTGCGATAACATACGAAACAGATAATACCCGTTATTGCACCCTATGTCACCAACGATCTTGTCTTTAAGATCGAAGTGTGGTTCAAGCAGTTTGTATTTGATCTGGCTTTGCCATTCAGAGTCTATAAAAAGGTCATTGATCTGAAACGGCCCTTTTCGCCAAGGCTTCATCAGAAGTGCCGTCTCTTTTATCTGCTGAGCATCTTCTCTACTGAGATTTGGAATTTGAACTTCAACCCTATCCCCAAGCTTCACTTCAACATCTTCATACGTT
>CAKZWP010000174.1:0-3966 GCA_937921845.1 uncultured Sulfurovum sp. | reverse complement strand
CCAAGAACCAGTGAAACAGTTTTCATATCTTTCTCCATACATATTATATCTTTATAGTATGAGTATACAAAAAATATTTGTATATTGAAAGTGATATGTAAATAGTCATAAGTCTTCTACAGGTTTTCTATTTAATCAGTTTTTCTTTGTGCTATAATCTTTCCATGAATATCACAGAGAATATACAAAAAGCAAAACAATTATTAGAAGAAGCAGATGATATTTTTATTACTGCGGGAGCAGGGATGGGAGTGGACAGTGGTTTGCCTGATTTTAGAGGTGTTGAAGGGTTTTGGAATGCGTATCCAAAGGCTAAAGAACTGGGACTTCAGTTTGAGGAAATGGCAAATCCTGAATGGTTTGAGTCTGACCCTCAGTTAGCTTGGGCTTTTTATGGGCATAGGTTGCATCTTTACCGTGATACCGTGCCTCACAAGGGTTTTGAGAAGCTTTTAGAATTATCTAATACTAAAAAATATGGAGCCCATATTTTCACTTCAAATGTCGATGGACAATTTCAAAAATCAGGCTTTAAAGAAGAGAATGTCATGGAGTGTCATGGTTCCATTCACCACATGCAATGCATCGATAATTGTCAGGGAATGCTATGGAGTTCCGATGATACTTTTGTAGAGATAGAAGAGGGTTTTAAAGCCAAAGAACCTTGACCTTCCTGTCCTTTCTGTGGTGCTATGGCACGACCAAATATTTTGATGTTTGGAGACTTTGGATGGGAGTATGCCCGTACCAATGGACAAAGAGAAAGACTAAGTCGCTGGATGGATAAACTAGAAGAGGATGGTGCAAAACTTGCCATCGTTGAGATGGGAGCAGGAACAGCTGTACCAACGGTACGAAACACTTCTGAACAGATAGCCAACAGGTTTGGTGTTCCTTTGATCCGTATCAACCCAAGAGAGAGCTTTGGAGCAGAGATACAATTGCCTATGGGAGCTGTTGAAGCACTCAATGAGATCATATAATCTATGCGTTGTTTCTCTTGTTCTAAAATAAGCTTACCTATCATCTGTAAAAAATGTGTGGAGCAATTGTTTGTACCAACCATAAGCACACGAAAAGTTGGTACACTCGATGTTATTAGCTTTTTTAAATATTCCACTCTTGAAACACTGCTTCACAGTAAACACAAACCAGAAGGCTATCGCATCTACAAAGCTTTGGCCAATATGACCATGAAGCCATTCATTAAAGAGTTTGTAGAGTCTGATGACCGAGATGTATACATCGTAGGTATAGATGAATATGTTAAAAGCGGCTATGCCCATGTGGCACTTCTAACACGAGCCATGAAAACGAAGTACTCCATCCCACAGCACAGTGCACTTATGGCACAAAATAGGGTTAACTATTCGGGTAAAAGTTTACAGTTTCGTTTGGAACATCCAAGAGATTTTCTCTATAAGGGTAAGCCAAACATAGACGTGATACTAGTAGATGACATTATCACTACAGGTATCACACTGCAGGAGGCACAAAAGGTACTCATAGATCATGGAGTCAATGTACTTTTTGCTTTGACTTTGGCTGATGTAGAAGAGTCAAAATTATGAGTTAAGAAAAAGCTTTGTAGTCTGTATCAAGCCTTAAAGATATATGTAAATGTGTTGGTGTTTTTTTCTGAATGTACGCTATATTTGATATAGTTTCTTTCACAAATCATTTTTACCATATTTAAGCCCAATCCTAAACTTCGCTTTGCACCATAAGACTCTGTATAATTTTTATCGAATATTTTTGTTGCATCTGCAATATTATTACCTAAAGAGATAAATTGTAAGACTATCTCTGAATTATTTTTTTCCAAAACAATCTTTATCTCACTTTTGTCACTGCTGTGTTTAATGGTGTTAGACAGATTATTATCGATGAGCCTTTCCAGCTCGGTATCATTCATAGTTACTTTTATATCGTTAGCGATATCGGTAGATATGCTCTTATCATTAGCGTCAGCTATGACTTCAAAAAAGTCAATTCTTTCATGAATGAAATCTGTTAAATTAATATCTACAGGTTTGTATTCTATCGTATCATTTGAGATGATATAGGAGAGATCTTCATAGGAGTTAGAGAGCATATTTATGGCTGAATTTATCTGCGTGACATAAGAAGAAACCTCTAATTCAGATTTCATCTCTATGAGGGAAGTATTTGTCATGATGACTGTTAGGGGTGTTCTTATTTGATGAACCATATCGGCGATAAACTGTTTATTTTCATCCAGAAGAAGTTGATTGTTTTCTATTTGATCTTGAAGTTTTTTGTGCAGGGATTCAAGCTCTTTTTTGTGTGTATATTCTTTGGTTTTATCTTCTATAATTCCTAGTCCACCAAGAATATCATTATTAGTATTTTTAAAAGGAAACCCTGTTATTTCTATCCAAAGATAACGATCATTTATAGTGATGTACTGTCCTGAATATGATTGAGTACCTTGTGTAAGAATATTATGAAATACGTCTATTATAGTTGAATCAAAGAGAGAATTAAGGTTCTCCCCCATTATAGTTAAATTTTTATACTCAAACATATTACGTAATTGTCTATTCGCATATAAAATGTTAAAGTTTGTATCATAAGAGAACATTCCAAGAGGTGCTTCAGAAAATAAGTTGTTTAGCAAGTTTTTTTGCACGTTTAATTCTTGAATTTTTTGCTCTTGTGCATAGCTCTGGCGTATCATAATTACTTGTGACAAGTAAAATAATATCATGAGTATTGCAAGTATAAAGGATACTGATGTATTGATTATTATCATAGATAAAATTAAAGGAATCATAATAATACTAATATAAGCTATAGCAATACGAAAATCTGAAGATAGTGAAGTTGTCGCACCTGCTGTGAGGCCTAATAAAGATGCGAGTACAAAAAGTTGATGATATTCATCTATATAATGTATATATACAAAACCAAGTATTGAGACCATCAATCCGGTTATAAAAGCATATATCATGAATTTTTTATACCATATTTCAATAGAATATAATTGAGAATTTTTCTTAAAAAGATAAGTCTGATAGAGTCTAAATAATAAAAATGGAACTAATATACTAGCCCATAGAACAATGCTATATGAAAGTTCAGAATATAGAAATATTGTTATCAGTATCGTAAAGATTATGGCGGTTGTGAGACTTTTTTGTGAAAGACTATAGAGTGTACTCACCATAACACTATCTATGTGATGTTTTTGTTTTGATAATATTTGTGTAGAAATCATTATTAATTATACTTTGTTTTATGTCATATTTATGTCATATGTTACCTACTTATTTTTTGTATTAGGTTAGAACTATCGCTTCATAGTTCATTATCTTCTTAACTTGCTATAATATTATTATGAATACATCAATATACAATATCTCGCTTTTAAATCTTTTCTGGGTAATGATTCCCGTTGCTATAGTCATCGTGATCTATATGCGTTGGACGCAAGATAAGACTACGCTTTTTTATGCACTTTTTAGAATGCTGATACAATTGATGTTAATTGGATATGTACTAACTTACATATTTGACGCTGATTCTCCTTATTTGGTGGTCTTGATACTCTGTGTCATGCTCATCGCTGCGAGTGTCATTGCACTGCGTCCGGTTCAAAAACGACAAAAATCACTCTATCTGCATGCTTTTATCGCTATATTCTTTGGAGGGGTTTTCACACTTTTGATGGTAGTGTTTGGTGTACTGGATTTGCACCCTTGGTATGAACCCAGATTTCTTATACCTATAGCAGGTATGATCTTTGCTAACTCTATGAACGCTGTGAGTATCTCAGCAGAGAGGTTTGAGAGTGAGATAAAAAGAAAGAACTCTTACATAGATGCTAGAGCTACATCCTATAAAGCGGCACTTATTCCCATAGTCAATGCACTATTTGCCGTAGGTTTGGTGTCCCTGCCGGGGATGATGACAGGTCAGATACTTTCAGGGGTTGATCCCTTG
>CAKZWP010000173.1:0-4435 GCA_937921845.1 uncultured Sulfurovum sp. | reverse complement strand
AATTTGACATTTACACCTTTTATTAATGGTTTATTTACTCACCATTAACTCACTTATCTTATAATGTTTTTAGAAAGGTAACCATTTCCCTTTCAAGAGATTTGTTTTACTCCTTGTCCAAAATTTGTAAACTTCCTTATTATCTCTTGTTCCGGTTATCTTTTTTAGAAGAGCCTCGTCTCCTTAATACAACTCCCTTTTTGAGGCTCTTCGCTTATTATATTTATCCACAAACCTTCTTAAACGTACTTTACGATAAAATACTATCAATCAACTACATTTTAGGAAACCATAATGTCTAAAAAAATTGCATCTGCAAGAATCTCTGAAAAGAGTTCACAATTACTTCAAGATCTCAATAACTCACTCCCATTTGACAAAGCACTCTACGCTGAAGATATAGAGGGATCACGTGCGCATGCTTATATGCTATGTGAGCAGGGTATCATCTCTAAAGAGGATTATGAGAAGATAGAAGGTGGATTGTATGAGATACTGGGTGAAGTAGAATCTGGTGCATTTAAACTTGATGGAGACGATGAAGACATCCACATGGCGATAGAGGGAAGACTTACTGAGAAAGTAGGAGATGCAGGTAAACGTCTGCACACTGCTCGTAGCCGTAATGACCAGGTAGCACTTGATTTTAGACTCTATGTACAGAATAATACAAAAGCCATCGCTGACCTTCTTTTAGAAAACATCACTACTCTTGTAAAAGTAGCAGAAGAAAATGCAGAAGTAATGCTCCCGGGTATGACACACTTGCAACATGCACAGCCTATAAACTTCGGTTACCATATGATGGCTTATGCAAGTATGTTTAAACGTGATTATGAGCGTTTTATAAGCTCTTATGAGCGTAACAACTACTCTCCTATAGGTTGTGCCGCATTGGCTGGTACTCCTCATAACATCTCTCGTCAGATCACCTCAGATAAACTGGGTTTCAATGCACCGACATTGAACTGTCTTGACACGGTAAGTGACAGAGATTTTGCACTGGAGATACTCTTTAACATCTCTACTATGATGATGCACATGAGCCGTTTGAGTGAAGAGCTCATCTTGTGGTCTGCAAGCGAGTTTAGATGGGTGACACTCAGTGACCGTCATGCAACAGGTTCTTCCATTATGCCACAAAAGAAAAACCCTGACATCCCTGAACTTCTCAGAGGAAAAACAGGACGTGTAAACGGTAATCTAGTTGCACTGCTTACAGTAATGAAAGGTCTGCCACTTGCATACAACAAAGACATGCAAGAGGACAAAGAAGGTGTATTTGACTCAGTAAGAACAGCCACGCTTTCTCTACAAGTACTAGAAGAGATGATAGCAGACATGACAGTCAACGTAGAGCAAATGGAAGCGGCGTGTATGATAGGTCACCTCTCTGCAACAGATCTGGCAGACTACCTCGTAAAAGAAGCAGGACTTCCTTTCCGTGATGCATATCACATCACCGGTAATGCAGTAAACTTAGCAGAAGAAAAAGGACTTGACATTTCTGAACTAAGTTTAGAAGAACTACAAAGCATAGATGAACGCATAGGTGAAGGTGTAGTTGCCCTTCTAGATAACCGTGCCTCAATGAATGCCCGCCAGTCTGAGGGTGGCACGGCGACAATACGTACAGTTGAGCAGATCGAGAGTATGAAGGGTTGGCTTCATAGTAGATAGTAAAGATGAATATAAAAAATAAACATCTTATTTTTTTTTAAAATATATCATAGTATAATGCAATCAATTATTAATGTTAAAAGCTAAACTTGTTGTGAAGCAAGGACAGAAAGTCATGGGTCTTTATTCTAAAGATCGCCAGACCGCACATAAAAGAGGTATCTTTTCTAAATACCCAAATGGATAGTCCTGTCTTTTTCTCCCCCAGCTTTTTGATATTTATAATACAAATCCAACCAAAGGATCGTTGTGAAAAAATATCTCTTTTTTTATATGATTGCTCCACTTTTTCTTTTTGCAAATACTGCACCACTATCGAAACCTCAAAATCTCACAGCAGATTTGGTTACAGTGATAAAATCAGAAAGAAAGATGTACCTTTCATGTAAAGGTAAGGTCTTAAAAAAATATGACATAGCCCTAGGTGGGAACCCTGTAGGTACAAAAAAAGTACAAGGCGACAAAAAAACACCGGAGGGCTACTATAAGCTTGACTATTTCAAAGCAAATAGTTCTTTTTATAAAGCTCTGCATATATCCTATCCAAATAGTAGAGACCATCGAAATGCAAGGAAGATGGGTAAAAGTCCTGGAGGAGCAATCATGATCCACGGACAACCAAATAACAGAAAAATAAAAAAATCATTTTTTCAACGATATAATGATTGGACTGCAGGGTGTATCGCACTGGAAAATAATGAGATGGATGAAGTCTTAAGGCTTGTGAAAGTGGGAACCCCAATCCACATTAAGCCTTGAAGTTTACATCTCTATATGAGAGAGATACTGCGCTGATCACCCTTCATTAGGATGAACAGGAGAGACAAATATTTTTGTGTTCCTCTGGTGTCTCTTGGGCGAAACGTTCGAACTCTGGTAGTTCGTCAAACGGATGTGCTGCGATATGCAGCAACGTTTCTACCATAGAAAAATCTCCTTGCTGGGCTAGTGTGATCGCTTCTTGGAGCATATAGTTTTTCAACACATATTTTGGGTTGGTCTTTAGCATAGCTTGTTGCCGTTCTACTTGGTTCCGTGTTTCTTTGCCTAAACGTTTATCATACAGTTCAAGCCAGTTGTGAATGACCACTGGATTCATGGCGATATCAAATAGAGGCATCCTATCACCGTCATAGCGGCTGAGGGTTCGAAAGAAAAGGGTATGGTCTACGTAGGCATCTTGGAGAGTCCCTACCAGATCTTTGATGAGTTCAACATCCTCATCCAGCTTCAAAGAAAGTCCCAGTTTTTGGCGCATGACATCGATGTATGCATCAGGGTAGAGGAAGTTGCCAAAATCATTGAGTTTCTTTTGCATCCTATTTTTATCAATGATCGGGGAGAGTGCTTTGGAGAGCATGGTGAGGTTCCAGTAGGAGACATTGGGCTGATCTCCGTAGCTGTAGCGACCTGCTTTATCTGTCTTATTACACACAAATCCGTAGTCAAAATCATCCAACATGGCATAAGGACCATAGTCTATGGTAAGACCTGCGATCGACATATTATCGGTATTCATGACGCCGTGGTTAAAGCCCACTCCTTGCCACTGTGCGATCAGCTTTGCCGTACGCTCAACGACTTCACAAAAAAACTTGAAATAACGATCTTCATCATTTTGCAGGTGCGGGTAGGATTCAGTGATGACATAGTCGGCGAGGGATTTGAGTTTTTCATATTCTTTGAAATAGTAAAAGTATTCGAATGTACCAAAACGCACCCAACTTGGTGACATACGCATGACGATAGCTGCGCTCTCTATTTGATTTCGTATGATTTTTGTCTCTGATCCGATGATCCCCAGAACACGAGTTGTGGGAATGCCAAGATGGTGCATCGCTTCGCTCATCAGGTACTCTCGTATGGAAGAGGGTACTGCTGCACGACCGTCTGACGTACGTGAATAGAGTGTTTCTCCACTCCCTTTGGTTTGGAGATTCCAGCCATTGGTACTTCCTAGGTTGATAGCCCTTCCATCTCCTAAACGTGGAGCATAATTACCAAACTGATGTCCGGCATAGCACATGGAAAAGGTACGTGCACCCTTGGGTATGAAGGTACCGTTCAGCAGTGCTATAAAACGGGGATCATCACAGCTGTTATTATTGAGATTAATTAGTTTTGCAGCCTTGGGATTGAAGCTGATCAGATAAGGATCATCAAGTGGTGTGGGATCAGTCATATCGTAAAATTCGCCATCTAGCGAAAGATATGTGGTTTGTAATGTTAGATTATCAAGTGTCATAACAACGTTTTACATTTGTTATCCTTAAGTTCAGGTAAGCTTTCACTTATGATAGTCTTTTATAGTAAAAATATAAGTCATATAGTGTACACTATGACAAAAAAATCTTAGGAGTAGATATGAATGTATCAGTAGAGTATTTAGGTGATAAAAAATTCAAGGCAAATACGATTAAGTCGAGTTACACACTTGATTGTAAAGAGATAACACCTGTGGAGTATTTCGCTACAGGTATCATAGGATGTACGGGTATAGACCTTGTGATGATGGCAGAAAAAGATGGATATAAAGTGAGTAACTACACTGTAAAGGCAGAGATAGAGAGAACAGAGTCTGTACCTATGAAATTTGTATCTATGCATATCATCTTTGAGTTTGACGGAGAATTTGATACAACTAAAGCGAAGCGTTACATAGGCGCATCTTTAGAGAGTTACTGTACGACGGTTAACTCCATTCGTGATTCGGTGAAGGTGAGTTACACTATCATCCAAAATGGTGAAATGATCG
>CAKZWP010000172.1:0-5075 GCA_937921845.1 uncultured Sulfurovum sp. | reverse complement strand
AGTTTATCATATATTTAATTATAATTTATAGTTAAAAAAAATATATAGATTAATTGTCTCCATTTTACATCATTATTTCGCTATAATTTCCCTATGAATCACATTAAAACCTACGCCTATAGCCATACCCCACTCAAGTTTGATTTTAAACAAACTGTCGAACGATTTTTCGTTGAAGAGATACCTCTTTACGCTTTTAGCGGTGCAGGAAACTACCTCATACTCAAAATCAAAAAAACAGATATGAGTACATGGAAACTCATCACGGTCCTAGCCAAAGCAACGGGTTTGGAAGAGCGTGACATCGGTTATGCAGGTCTTAAAGATAAAAATGCGACCACTATACAGTATGTTTCACTTCCAAAGAAGTATGAAAAAGAACTGAACAAAAATCTCACCACAGAGAAAATAGAGATACTTGAACGTACTTACAACAAAGCACCTATCAAGATAGGTCATCTTAAAGGCAACCGCTTTTCCATTGTCTTGCATGACATCTCTGAAAATGAATCGAAGTTTTTCACTACCACTGCCAAAAAAATGCAAGTTAACGGTATACCAAACTACTATGGCTACCAGCGTTTTGGAGAAGACAGCCGTTCTTACCTACAGGGTAAAGAGATAGCCCTTTCAGGAAAACGTCTTAAGGGAAGTAAAGAGAAATTACTTGTCTCCGCTTACCAAAGCTACCTCTATAACAAATGGCTGGCTTCAAGAGTCAAACTCTCTGCCATTATCACCGGTAATAAAGTGGACGATGCAGCAAAAAAACTGCAATACCCCCTGGAACTGGTGAAAGTCTTAGCCAAACAGCCTCAGTTTTTCAAACTCTTTATAGGTGATGTCATCATGCCTTACCCTTATGGGAAAAGTGATTATGTAAAAGAGATGCAGCAAAGTGCAAAAGCTTTCGAACAAAAGAAGATCTCTCCTACCGGACTGCTGTGTGGAGCCAATGCCCTAAGAGCCAAAAGTGATGCCTACCATCTCGAAGAAGAGTATGATGATACGGAGTTAAGTAGTCTAAAAGGGGACAGACGTTTTGCCTGGATCTGGCCTAAAGAGGTAGAAACAAAGTATGACAATAACACCAAAAAACTCACAGTTGAGTTTTATCTTCCTAAGGGATCGTACGCTACTACATTTTTGGAAGAGATCGGGAAGTTTTCTTTGAAAGAAGTATAAACTACATAGAATTACTAAAACAGATAGCAGAAGATCACGTTTAATGATCCATTTGCTCATTAATTATACAAAAATTCATATAAAACCATTTCAATCAAGGTATAATATTTCATCTAATAATTAAGGAAATATTGATGCAATTTACATTTGGAGATTATACTATAAAAACACACGAACTCGATCAGAAACTCTCTATTCAGATTACGTCTGAGTTGGGTGAGGTACAGTTGATCGATGATGATCAACGTACAAATGATTTCCCTAACGAAATCTGTTTTCATATCAAAAATCCTACACAAAAACCTGAAGCGAAAGGTATGAAAAGATTTGCTTTTGGAGATTATAGTTTTATCTTGGGTATCAATTACGCAGGTGAACTTTTTCTTTTCCACAGCGTTAAACTTAATGTCGGAAAGAAACTCATTGATGGTAAAGATACATTGACTTTGGCATTTTTGAAAGACGTTAAAGCGTAGCACTTCGGAAACATTCATTTCTAGTGTTTCTCATACCATCTGCAATGTGTATGAGAAACACTTTTAATTATGACATTGTCAAGGATTAACTCGGAATTATTTCCTACCTCTCCCACGTTTTTTATCTTTCTTCTCCACCTTTGGCTTAGCTGCATCAAATGTTTTAAATCCATCACGTTTAGTCGTTTTACGTTTTTTACTTTTAGGCGCAGTAGCTGTTTTGGTTTTCTTTTTACCAAAAGCCCCATCTGTATTTTTATGCTCGTTGGGGTTTTTACGTGCACCTTTTTGTTTAGGTATGACTTTAGGTGCATAACCTTCCAGTTTCTCTTGAGGAATACTCTTTCCCATAAGACGTTCTACATCTTTAAGTGCCACCATTTCTACAGGTGAGATAAGCGTGATGGCTAATCCTTTAGCCCCTGCCCTTCCAGTACGTCCTATGCGGTGTATGTAGTCTCCTGTGACGTGAGGAATGTCATAGTTCATAACCACACCTAAGGCAGGTATATCTAGCCCACGTGCTGCGATGTCTGTCGCAACAAGTACACGTACTTTTCCTTCTTTAAAACCTTCTAATGCTCTAGACCTCTCTCCAGAACTTTTTCCCCCATGAATGACCGCTGTTTTGAGTCCTGAGAGATTTAACTCTTTACTCACTTCATCTGCCACTTCTTTTTTACGTGTAAAGACAAGCACTTGTTTATAGTTTCGTGAGCCTATAAGGTAAGAGAGTAACTCTGTTTTCTTCTCTTTTTCAACAGGGTAGACTATCTGCTCAACAGAATCTGCAGAAGTTCCCATGCTGTCTACTTCTATGAGTTTGGGTTTTTGGAGTATCTTCTCTGCTAGTCTTTTTACAGATCCAGAGAGTGTCGCGGAGATGAGCACATTTTGTCGTCTGTCTGGAAGATGCTGAAGTATCTTACTCACTTCATGTACAAAGCCCATATCCAAGATCGTATCTGCTTCGTCTAACACTAAGTAGTCAACACTTTCAAGGTTGACATTTTTTTGCCCGATATGTTCCAAGAGACGTCCACTTGTAGCGACGATAATGTCTACACCTGCTTTAAGTCTGTTAGCCTGTGATGTTAAGTTTGCGCCACCAAAAAGAACAATACTTTTTAAAGGAAGATATTTTCCATACGCTTCTATACTTGCATGTACTTGTTTGGCGAGTTCACGTGTAGGTACCAAAATGACTGCTTTAGGGTAATGCTGTCCTTCAACAAAACTTTTACTTAAATCTTGGAGTATAGGTAGAGAAAAACCTGCCGTCTTCCCTGTTCCTGTCTGTGCACCTGCCATAATGTCACGGCGAGAGAACATCACAGGAATCAGTGCTTCTTGTATAGGCGTAGCAGATTCATAGCCCTTATCACTCAGTGCTTTTAAAATTTCTGGAGACAATCCAAGTGTAGATAATGACAAAAGAGACCTTATTCCGTATCTCTAGAAATACTGTCTAGCCTACGCTTAAGTCGCATTTTTTGTTTTGCAACCTCTCGCATATCTGCATCACTGTCACTCTCATCGACGATCTCAACACCTAAGATAGTCTCAACGCAATCTTCAAGTGTCACAATTCCTTCTGTTTGATCATACCCATCAAGCACCAAAAACATATGCTCTTTTTTCTTAATGAAAAGATCCAATGCTTTAGAGACAGGTAGGTTTTCAGAGATCTTAAAGATATCTTTTTTCACAGTGTCTAAAGAAACATTATCATCCTTTAGTGCTTGTTTAAATATCTTTTTAGTCATGACTATACCTGTAATATTTTCAATGCTCTCATCATAGACAGGAACTCTTGAAAATTTAAATATCGCTGGTTCATTTTCTATGATATCTTTTATACTTCGATGACTGTTCAATGCAAAAACCACCGTTCTAGGTGTTAAGATCTCTTTTGTTCTTATCTTGTCAAGTAGAAGAATATTTTCTATCACATCTGATTCCTTCTCTCCAAGTACACCCTCATCTTCACTGAGCAGTGTACTCTCGATAAGCTCTTCTTTACTCAAACTCATAGTATCGTCAGATTTGCTGATGCGGTTTGTCACAAAGAGTGTCATCAAGATAATAGGATACGTAAACCAGATAAAAAAACGTATCACATACGCAGCTATTGGTGCCAATTGCTTCCAATAGACTGCCCCTATCGTTTTTGGGATAATTTCAGAGAGAAACAAAATAGCAAAGGTTAAAACTATAGAAACATAAAAAACAGCTCCTACACCATAAAGACTCTCTGCTTGTGCTCCCACTGCTGCTGCACCAAGTGTATTGGCGATGGTATTGAGAATCAAGATAGAAGCAATTGACTTATTGATACCAATTTTATGGGCTTTTAAAAGTGTCCCTACCCTAGGACGTTCTTTTTCAAGAACTGAAATATATGCCATATTGACAGAGAGTAAAACCGATTCTAGAATCGAACAGATGAACGATATAAAAACAGCCAAAAAGAAATAGAGAATTAACAAATCCATATAAGTAAATTTACCTTTATAATAATATCAAGGTCGCTAGACCTAAGAATGAAAAGAAGCCTACGACATCCGTTACCGTTGTAAGTACTACTGTACTTCCAATGGCTGGATCAACTTCCATTTTTTTGAGTACCAATGGCACCATAGCACCAAAGAAACCAGCACTCAATAAATTAATGACCATGGAGAGTGCTATCACAATACCAAGCATCCCTTTATCAAACCATAGTGAGGCTATTATACCCATGATTATAGCAAAAAGGAAACCATTTACAAGAGAGAGTATCACTTCTTTCTTTATCGTACGGAATGCATCATGTTTTGCAATGTCACCAAGTGCGAGTTGACGTACAACAACTGTAAGACTTTGTGTTCCTGCATTACCACCCATAGAAGCCACGATGGGCATCAAGATGGCCAAAGCAACAAAACTTTGAAGGGTATCTGCAAAAAGGCCTATAACCAAAGAAGCGACAATTGCCGTGATCAGGTTTACACCCAGCCATACTGCACGTGCTTTACCTGCTTTAAAAATATCTTCATCTTCCTCTGCATCATCATTTACACCGGCCAAGTGATACATCTGATCTGTTGCCTGTTCATTGATGATATCATAGATGTCATCTGAAGTGATACGTCCAAGCAGTACACCATTATCGTCTACGATAGGCATTGAAGAGAGATCATACTCTTGAAACTTTTGTACTATATCACGAATATCATCATGATCGTATCCCACAATAGTCTTATACTTTTCAGGATTTTCTTCGATGTTCTCTTGAAGTGTGGTATCAAAATTAAACACTAGAAGATGGTCTAAGCCTATACCATAACGTAAATTCTTTTCTTTATCTGT
The DNA here is from genome assembly GCA_937921845.1 of uncultured Sulfurovum sp. Taxonomy (GTDB): domain Bacteria; phylum Campylobacterota; class Campylobacteria; order Campylobacterales; family Sulfurovaceae; genus Sulfurovum. The sequence continues at coordinate 63 of CAKZWP010000172.1, read as the reverse complement.
AACAAAAAGATAATTTACATTTTCAAGTTCATCTTTTCTTCTTAGTTGCGCGAATTCTCTAAT
>CAKZWP010000171.1:0-7278 GCA_937921845.1 uncultured Sulfurovum sp. | reverse complement strand
GTGCTGATCTAACAGCTTGTGAGACTTATACCATATACTTCTTGCTGCGGACAGGGTTTACCTAGCTGCCTATGTTACCATAAGCACTGGTGGGCTCTTACCCCACCCTTTCACTATCACCACCGAAGTGGCTACCTACTTTCTGTTGCACTTGCCCTCAGATTACTCTGGCCATCCGTTAGATGGAGCCCTGTCTCACTTGCAGCCCGGACTTTCCTCTCGTGACTTAATGTCACCAGCAACCACCTGTTGCACCTTGATGGAATTATACCATATAAAAAGATAAGTGTTAAGGTGTGAGGGTAAAATGATATGAATTTATTTTAGTGGAATACAAATGAATTTGAAAGTATGAGGTAGAGAAACCCCTGTAGTATACGAGTAATATACTCTAGTTTAACTATTCATTTTACCTATTGCACAAGAAACAAAACTTTTTGCTTTTGCTGAAGTGCTGTCCATGAAACTCATCTCTTCTGTAGCTAAAGGATACCCGAGTTCTCTCAATGCTTTAGATAACTTATCTACATCCTTGTTTTCCATATCTAACGTAATTTTACGTGGCAGGACCTCTAGATTGACTTCGATCTCTCCAAACTCTTTGGCAAGTTTACTTTTAAGTGTCGAGGCACACCCCCCACACTTAACATTGAAGACCTCAAATGATTGCTGCATAAATAACTCCTGACGATTTAATATAAGAGTATTATAGTCAAAAAAGGTAAATGAAAGAAGTATATCGTGATTATTTTTTAATCAAATATGCTAAAAATAGGGTTAATGAAAAAGTTGTAGGAAAATATGTAGCGTGGGCACGAATGCCCACTAAAAGTATTTGGATATTTTACGAAAGGAATGGAATTAAGAAAGAACTTCTTTAACTGCTTTACCGATCTCAGCTGGTGAAACAACAACTTTCACACCTGCTGCTTCAAGTGCATCCATTTTTTCTTTTGCAGTACCTGCTGAACCAGATACAATTGCACCAGCGTGACCCATAGTTTTACCTTTAGGCGCAGTTTGACCTGCGATAAAAGCAACAACCGGCTTAGTAATCTGCTCTTTTATAAGTTTTGCTGCTTGAATTTCAAGATCTCCACCGATCTCACCGATCATAACGATACATTCAGTATCTGGGTCAGCTTCAAACATTGGTAAAAGTTGGTTATATGAAAGACCAATAATTGGGTCTCCACCAATTCCAACTGCTGTTGTAATTCCATAACCTGCTTGAACAACTTGGTTAGTACCTTCGTATGTTAACGTTCCAGATTTAGAAATAAGACCAACATTACCTTTTTTGAAAATCATACCAGGCATAATTCCAATTTTACACTCTTCAGCAGTAATAATACCAGGACAGTTTGGCCCTAATGTTTTCATGCCGTGCTTAGTAGCATGAGCTTTAGCCATTTGCATGTCTTTCACTGGAGCGCCTTCAGTAATAATTACTGCTAGTTCAATTCCTGCTTCAGCAGCTTCCATTACAGCATCACCAACAAACGCAGGTGGAACGAAAATCATAGAAACAGTAGCACCTGTAGTTTTTACAGCATCAGATACTGTGTTAAAAACTGGTTTACCTAGGTGTGTTTGACCACCTTTATTTGGAGTTACACCACCAACGATATTTGTACCATATTCTATACACTGCTCAGCATGAAAAGAACCCTCTTTTCCTGTAAAACCTTGAACGATTACTTTTGTATCTTTATTTACTAAAATTGACATTGATTATTCTCCTTTTGCCGCAGCTACAGCTTTTGCTGCACCGTCACCTAAGTCATCAGCAACGATCAAGTTAGCGATGTTTGCATTCTTAAGAATTTCAGATGCCTCTGGAGCATTTGTTCCATCAAGACGAACAATAACTGGTACATTTACATCTGTTATTTTTGTAGCTTCAATAATACCGTTTGCGATACGATCACAACGAACAATACCACCAAAAATATTTACAAAAATGGCTTTTACCTTAGGGTTTTTAAGAATGATCTCAAAACCTTTTGCAACAGTCTCTGCATTCGCAGAACCACCAACATCAAGGAAGTTAGCTGGAGTTCCACCCATGTAGTTAATCGTATCCATAGTCCCCATCGCAAGACCAGCACCGTTTACCATACAACCAATTTCACCATCAAGTGCTACATATGAAAGACCATAGTGAGAAGCTTCAATTTCATCAGCATCTTCTTCTGTCAAGTCTCTCATTGCAGCTATCACTGGTTGACGACCAAGTGCAGAGTTATCAAAGCCCATTTTCCCATCTAGTGCTAAGAACTCGCCTGAACCAGTTCTAACAAGTGGATTGATCTCGATCATCTCTGCATCATTTTCCATGTAAAGTTTGAAAAGTTTTTGTGCAAATGAGATAATATTTTTTTGTTCAGCTTTATCAGAAATACCTAAACCAAATGCTAACTCACGTCCGTGAAAACCTTGAAAACCAATAGCTGGATCAACAGGTATTGTAATGATTTTTTCTGGAGTATTTTCAGCAACATCTTCGATGTTCATACCACCCTCAGTAGAAGCCATGATTAAAGGCATTTCTAGCTTTCTATCAAGTACTACAGAGAGATAAAACTCATCTTTTATATCAGCACCATCTTCGATATAAAGTTTTTGAACTAATTTACCCTCAGCAGTAGTCTGGTGAGTTACCAAAGTCATACCAAGAATTTCATTAGCTAAAGTTTCTACTTCATCAAGGTTCTTAGCAAGTTTAACACCACCGCCAAGACCACGACCACCCGCGTGTATTTGAGCTTTAACAACCCAAACAGGGCCACCTAACTCTTCTGCAGCGATTACTGCATCTTTAACACTCTCTACCATTATACCTTTTGGTGTTGGTACACCATACTTGGCAAAAATCTGTTTTGCCTGATACTCATGAACATTCACTTCGTACTCCTTTTTTATAATGCATTTATTATACAATTTTAGATGATAAGAGTTGATTAATTAAAGTATTAAAGATAATAATTCTTGAAATGTGTTGTGTATTTACACAGTAATTAGGAGTTATTTACTCTTATTTAAAAGCGTTAAAACTATACTCCTTTTCGTTGAAAAAGGAGCAATAATAAAGTATTAAGATTTTGGTGCGATCATCTCTTCAGGCTTCACATTTTTATCAAAATCTTCAGCAGACATAAATCCAAGTGCTACGGCCTCTTCTTTAAGTGTTGTTCCATTAGCATGTGCACTCTTCGCAATTTTAGCTGCATTTTCATAACCTATATGTGGATTCAATGCTGTGACTAACATCAAAGAGTCATTGAGGTATTGATCAATATTTTCTCTGACCGGTTCTATTCCCACTGCACAATGTCTATCAAAACTTCTCATCATGTCAGCAAGTAGTCTGGTTGATTGTAAAATGTTATATGCGATCACCGGTTTAAATACATTCAGTTCAAAGTTCCCCTGTGATGCTGCGACACCAACTGTTGCATCGTTACCCATGACCTGTACAGCAACCATTGTCATAGCTTCTGCTTGTGTTGGATTTACTTTTCCTGGCATGATCGATGAACCTGGTTCATTTGCAGGGATCTCGATCTCTCCCAAACCACATCTGGGACCTGATGCTAACCATCTTATATCATTCGCTATTTTCATAAGATTTGCGGCAAGTGCTTTAAGTGAACCGCTGAGCACTACTTCAGCATCATGTCCTGTCAGTGCATGAAACTTATTTGGTTGAGAAACAAATCCATAATTTGTTGCCATAAACTGATTCAGTTGCACGACTACTCTTTGTGAAAACTCTGGGTGTGAATTAAGACCCGTACCCACAGCCGTACCTCCGATTGCAAGTTCTTTACAGTATACCAGTGCATCATTAATTTGCTTGAGATTAGTCTCTAACATCGATACATACCCAGAGAGTTCTTGTCCCAATGTAAGTGGCGTTGCATCTTGAAGGTGAGTTCTGCCTATCTTCACTACATCAGAAAAAGTTTTCGCTTTTTCATCCAGTGTATTTTTCAGTTGGCTTAGTGTGGGGATGAGAGTATCGGTTACCGCTACAACTTCAGCGATACGCATAGCAGTGGGATACGTGTCATTTGAACTCTGTCCTTTGTTTACATCATCATTAGGATGAACCAGATTTTCTTGTGTAAAATCTCCACCTAAGATCTCCGTTGCTTTATTTGCAACGACTTCATTCATATTCATATTTGACTGTGTGCCTGAACCCGTTTGCCATACTACAAGTGGGAAGTTGTCATCCAGTACACCTGAGAGAACCACATCACATGCCTTAGATATCGCCGTTGTTTTTTCATCATTGAGACGGCCTAAAGACTGGTTGACCAAAGCACAGGCTTTTTTCAAATTTGCAAAACCATAAACCACTTCAAGAGGCATTTTTTCATTACCTATCTCAAAATTATGTAATGATCTTTGTGTTTGTGCTCCCCAGTATTTCTCAGCAGGAACATTCATCTCTCCCATTGTATCTTTTTCTATTCTATAATCCATGGGTAATCCTTTTATGTATCATAATTACTTATAATACTCTGTTTCGGTTAATGAAATATTTACTAAGATAAAGAAGTTAAAAAAAGGGGAATAGTTATATGTGGGAGGGGCAGGTAACACTGTATTTATTCAAATACAATGTTACTGAATTTAGGTATGATTTTTAAGTTCTAGCTCTTTATCTCATACTGTTCACGGCCCATTTGGTAAATATCATTACCCTTAGTGTCATTCACAACAGTAACAGGAAAGTCTTCAACTGTAATTTTTCTTACAGCTTCTGGCCCTAATTCCGGATATGCAATTACTTCAGCAGAACGTATCTGTTTACCAAGTAACGCACCTGCACCACCTGTAGCACCAAAATAGATACCATCATACTCAACACAAGCATCTTTTACAGCTTGGTTTCTTTTTCCTTTACCTATCATTCCTTTAGAACCATTTTTCAACATTGTTGGAGAAAATGAGTCCATTCTATAAGAAGTTGTTGGCCCAGCACTTCCTATCGGATCACCTGGTTTTGGTGGTGTTGGTCCAACAAAATAGATAACAGAACCTTCTAGATCAAATGGAAGCTCTTCACCAGCTTCTATAAGATCAACTAGTCTACTGTGAGCAGCATCTCTAGCAGTATAAATAGTACCGTTTAGCAAAACCGTATCACCGGCAACAAGTTTCTTTGTATCTTCAGAAGTGAGTGGGGTTGTTAAAGTATAAGTTGCCATCTACTCTCCTTATATCGTAATATGTGTATGTCTTGAAGAGTGACACTGAACGTTTACAGAAACAGGAAGTGACGCAATATGACATGGGTTAGACTCTATATGCACAGCCAAAGCTGTTTTTGTTCCACCCATACCCATAGCACCAATTCCAAGGTTATTGATCTCATTTAGGATTCTCTCTTCAAGTTCAGCCATCTCTGGGTCTTCATGTTTTGTTTCAAGGTCTCTAAAAAGTGCATGTTTTGATGAAATCACTGCTTTTTCAAATGTACCACCGATACCTACACCCACTGTGATAGGAGGACAAGGGTTTCCTCCTGCATCAGAGATAACCTCTTTTACATACTCAACAATTCCATCTTTACCAGCAGCTGGAGGGAAAACTCTTGCACGGCTTACATTCTCAGAACCACCACCTTTTGCAGCGTATTCAATGTCGATCTTATCGCCAGCTACAATATCAAAATGAATGATAGCTGGAAGGTTATATCCTACTGTATCTTTCAAGTTTAAACGGCTGAACGGTTCACATGTTGAGGCTCTTAAGTACCCCTCCGTATAACCTTCTTCTGTTCCTTGATTGATAGCATCTCTTAAAAGACCACCTTTAATACGCACATCTTCTCCCACATTCACAAAAAATACTGCTAAACCAGTATCTTGACAAAGTGGTCTCTTCTCATCTTTTGCAATATTTGCATTCTCAAGAATTTGACGAATCACCTCTTTACTTACTGGTGACTTCTCAGCCTCCATAGCAGCTTCTAGAGCATCATACGTATCTTGTGGAAGATCTGTACCACAATGCATGATCATATCTTTAACTGCTTTTACAACTACACCAAATTCAATTTCTCTCATACACTAGCCCTTAATCAAAGAATTTTTTATCTTTAAGTACGTTTATCATACCTCTTACAGAATCAACACTTGCTGCAAATTTTCTTTTTTGACCTTCACTGAGTGTCATTTCAAAAAGTTTCTCAACACCATTTGCACCAAGTGCCACAGGTACACCAGAAACAACATCAGAGTGTCCATAGTGTCCATCAAGATAAACTGCACAAGGGTGGATTTGTTTTGTATCTTTTAAAATAGCTTCAACCATGATAGCTGTAGATTTTGCCGGTGCATAATATGCAGATCCCGTTTTTAAATAACCTACAATTTCTGCTCCACCATGCTTTGTACGCTCAACGATCTCCAAGATCTCTTCTTCATCAAGTACATCTGTCAAAGGTACACCTGCAACAGTCGAGAATTTAGGAAGTGGGACCATATCATCACCATGACCACCCATTACGGAAGCACGTATTTGTCCTGCACCATAACCGATCTTCTCATGGATAAAGTGTGCCATTCTTGCAGAATCCAAAATACCTGCCATACCAATAACTCTCTCTTTAGGAAAACCTGATTCTTTTAGTGCTACATATGTCATAACATCAAGAGGATTAGAAACCATAATGATAATAGCATCAGGTGCATGCTCTTTTACATCTGCAACCACTTCTTTAGTAATTTCTGCATTGATCATAAGTAAATCATCTCTACTCATACCTGGGAGTCTAGGACTTCCCGCTGTGATTACAACTACGTCTGAACCTGCCATACCTGCTGCATCTTCAGCCACAGAAACCAGTGTATGCATACGTGCAGCATTTGCCGCTTGTGACATATCCAAAGCTTTACCTTTAGCGATCTCTACATTTCTATCTCTAAGTACTATCTCATGACAGATACCTTTCATTGCAAGTGAATATGCAACTGTAGCACCCACATTTCCTGCACCGATAATCGATACTTTTTTACCTTTTTTTATCATTATAATCCTTTAATTGAGAACTATAGGGGACCCCAAAAGCAAAACATAACTCATAATTTATGTTATCAATTATGCTTTGCGACAAAAGAGGCTACATCAACCCTATGTTAAGTGAGACGAATGTCTCAGGAGTATCTTTTTACACTAAGATACAAAAAGTGTTATACAAGGCAGAGTGCCTTGTATGAAGTGTGACACTTATATAGCGTCAATGATTGCGTTAAGTGTAGC
>CAKZWP010000170.1:0-7005 GCA_937921845.1 uncultured Sulfurovum sp. | reverse complement strand
TAGCAACATCTTTCATCTTGTTCACTTCTTTTCTCTGATTTTTGACAATGCTGTCAATAGCAGGGTAAACACCATCTTTAAAAAGATTGTCATTGATCTGTTCTATGCGAAATCGTGCACAGACATCCAGTTCAAAAGTGTCCTGTAAGACTTTCAACATCTCCTGTGTTTCCTCATACAGGTTATCCTCTACTTCAAGACCATTACTTTGTGCATCTTCAAGAAGTTTCAGGATCGCTTCCAAGGACATAGCAATATAGGTAAGTTCTACAGGGTGCAGTTTTCGTAGCTTGATACGTCTTGTGATACGTTCAAGATCATAGATCTGCTTCAAGTGCGTCTCAAAACGATTAATGCTCGGCAGTAACAGTTCTGTTAGGTTGTATCGTTTTTCAAGTAATGCTTTATCGCAAATAGGGTTAAGCAGTCGCTCTTTGAGAAGACGTTTTCCAAATGCAGTAGAGGTTTTGTCTATAAGGTCAAGCAGTGTGATGTCAGAATGGTCACGAGAGATGACTGAAAGCTGTTCCATAGCATTGTTACCGATGTACATATAACGGTTATTCCCCAAGAACTGTGGCTTGTTCATCTTCTCTATAATACTTTCATCATGCTCTATAATAAAGTCGATCAATACTGCCAAAGACTCTGTCGTATACGGGTGTCTCTCAAGGTCTAAAAACTCAATGCTGGAGAGAAAAGAGTTGATGTTGAAGACACGGGTAAAGAGGTCGTTTTGAAATTGTATTTTAAAGCGTTTTGTGTTGAGAGAGTAGTGCAGTGACTCGAGTTCCAAATAGTGAATGATCCAATCTTTGTCTATCTCTTTACTGTCAAGTGTGATGATGACCTCTGAAGTAGTATAGGTCTGTAAAAGATTGAAAGCTTCATCCAGAGCATACGTTTTGTCATCTCTCGTGGAGTGTATCTCGTTACAGATGGTTTTTCCCGTACTCACATCTATGGCAGCATACCCAACAGAGAAGATACCGGCATTTTCATCTATGAGCAGAGAGACAATGTTGTTTTCAGAGGGTTCGCTTAGGTACTCAAAATTGGTACCTGGAGAGATGATGTTAGATACATAGCGTTTGATATTTGGCATCTCTCCTTTTTGTTTGACGACGATGATCGTATATTTTTTGGTAGAGATGAGCCTGGCGAGATAGCGGTCTAAAGAGACAGCAGGTACACCGGCGAGGAGAGGATTGGAAACCGAGTTCTCCAGTACAGCTTTGCTTTTACGGGTAAGTTGGATGTTGAGAAGTTCAGCGATCTCTTTGGCCTTACCGACTTTGAGTGCATCGTTATTCACTTCATAGACTTCAAAAAAAGTCCCGATCTCCATTAAAACCAGTGCGTCTTTCCCATATTTTTCTTCAAAATGCACTTGTAAATCAAAATAAACCTCTGTTAAAAGTTTCTTTTTTTGAGAAAGTATTTCGGTCACTTTATCCACTAGGCTTACCCTCATTTTTAATAGATAGATTTTAGCACAAATAGGGTTAGAGTTTTCACGTCATTCTCGGGCTTGACCCGGGAATCTAAAACTTTTGAATTCATGGATCTCCGTATCAAGTACGAGGAGGACAAGACTTTATAAATATTTTAGATAGTTTGGGTATAATACCGTCCCATTTTCTACTAAACGTATGTTCAGTGGAAAAAATACATAAGGGAGTAAGCATATGCCAAAAATGAAAAGTGTTAAAGGCGCAGTTAAGCGTTTTAAAGTGAAAAAAAGCGGCAAAATCAAAAGAGGTACGGCGTATAGAAGTCACATCCTTACTAAAGTTGATGGTAAACATCACAGAAGTATGAGAAGTCCTAAGCACGTTGACCCTGTTGATGCAAAAAACATTAAAGAGATGATTAACTAATCACTTTTTGATTTAGAGATTCCCCCGATTAGGGGCAAGTTCAAACAGAGAGAATGTTTGACACCTACTATAACTGGCTTTTTAAAAGTTGCAGTACAAGTATAAGGTAAAGGATAACCATGAGAGTAAAAACAGGTGTCGTAAGAACTAGAAGACACAAGAGATTATTAAAACAAGCTAGAGGGTTCTATAGTGGTAGAAGAAAACACTTCAGAAAAGCGAAAGAACAACTCGAGCGTTCATTAGTATATGCTTACAGAGATAGAAGACAAAAAAAGAGAGATTTCAGAAGACTCTGGATCGTTCGTATCAATGCAGCTGCAAGATTGAATGGATTGAACTATTCAACATTCATGCATGGTCTTAAACTTGCAAATATCGAACTTGACAGAAAAATTCTTGCTGATATGGCAATGAATGCTCCTGAAAGTTTTACAAAAGTAGCTGATGCTTCTAAAGCAGCAATTGCTAAATAAGTCTTAGTTGACTATCTTTTGAGGAGTTTCGGCTCCTCATCCCCTTTTTAAATATTTCCCTAAATTATTTTTATTGTTAAATTGAATTGGCTTGAGTTTTCTCTGTCACTTTTTCTTTTTTGTACTACGACAAAAAAAGAAAGAAGTAACCAAAAAGAAACACCGTACCGGCATACATAAAATAAAAACGTAAAGAACTGTCGTGGGCTAATAAATTTTAGTGAAGTTATTATTTTTTAGAGGGGTAAGAATTCCCTCTTGATTTTGTAGGGAGGAAAGAATTTCCTCTAGGTAGAATTTGGAAATCTAACCTCTTTGTGTTTCTCCTGAGAAGCCGATGATCCCTGGTCTGAGGTTGCATACGTGTTCGAATCCTAAACCTTTCATGGCGTGTTGTACTTGGTAGCTTCTGCTTCCTGAATGACAGTATACGATGATCGGTTCTGCTTTTTTACCTGCAAGTTCTGCTTCTACTTTTGCGTAGAATTGTGATGTAGGAACAAGGACATCTGTGCCTACGATGTGAGCCATTTGATACTCCATGAACTCTCTTGTATCTACAAGGGTAAAATCGATCATCCCTATATTTTTCGCTTCGATAAGTGCTTCAAGTTCATCTCCGTCAAGCTGCTCTTCTTTGAGAAGAATCTCTGCCTGCTCTTTTGTAAGACCACCGGAGTGTTGATGTATGACTTCTTCTATCTCATCATGTTGTGCTTGTGCTTGTGCGTACTCCGGGGTACAGAATATACCACAGTGACAGGTACCATCTTGGGGGATCTCTTTTTCTAGAGCAGGTTTACATGGACAGACACGGTTATCAGCCGCTTTTTGTTCCTCTTTTGTTTCTCCTATAACCATGAAACAAGGACAAAATCTTTTGCCATATATGATCTTGTTGCGCGCAAGACCCATAGCCACACCTTCATTGACCTCATCATTTGGGTTGAGAACAAAACCAAATTGGTTATTTACCTTGTCTACAAAAGACCATGTCTTTTCCAGTTCAGCTTGAAATTCATCTGAGTTCATATCTATCGGTTGCATTACATTCCTTTAATTGTAGTATTTGTCGTATTGGTACTGTTGATCTCTAATGTTTTTGCCATCTCATCAAACTCTTGCACAAAAACTTGAATTTTTTTGCCCCAGTCAATCAGTAGATCCTGTGTTTTGTTGAGGTCGATATGGATATGTTGCTCATTGATCTCAATGCCGGCTTCTTTTGTTTCGACAATCCCTTTTTCCAAATCATCAGAGAGTTTTTGCATTTGCTCACCCATTTTTTGATTCAAGTCTCTAAAAAAATCTTTAGTCTTGTTTGTGTCTATGGTAATGGTACCATCTTCCATCTTGATACCCATATTGTTGAGTTTGCTATTGTTTTTGTCTTGGAGATCTTTTTTTGCCTCTAGCTCTGCAAGTAGTTCTGCTCTAGCTTGTTGTGCTATTTTGGCATCATGCTTAGCCTGCTGCGCTGCTTGTTGTTCTTTATCTTCACAGCCAGTAAAAGAGAGTAAGAGTATGAGACTAATAAGCAAGTATCGCATAAGCATCCTTTTTGAATTGATAGATACATTATACAATGATTTATAAAAGAAAGATAAATCTCCCATATCTTGAGACAGAGGAGATTTGAAACAGAAGTGTTATGTGTAGATTATTCTCCACATTTACCTTTACCACATTTACCTTTATCTGGTGCAGGCTTTGCCTCTTTTCTTTTTTCCCCGTCTGTTCCACATCTGCCATCGCCACGCTTCATGTCTTTTTGGGAATCCCCACATCTGCCGTCGCCACGCTTCATATCTTTTTGAGAATCTCCGCATCGGCTATCATTATTCATCATACCTTTTTGAGAATTCCCACATTTTCCTTCTGCAGAGGCTAATGTAAGAGATAAAGCTAAAGCACCTATAAATAATAATCCTAATTGAAATGTTTTTTTCATCGTTAATCCTTTTTGTTATTGTTCTTCACCAAAGAGAAGGTGATCTAAACTAAATTTTCCGGCCCCATATGAAGCAAATATCGCTAAAAACAGCATGTAATATAAAGGAATTTCAAATCCATTATCTCCTGCAGAAAAACCATGTGTTAAATGTACAGTAGTAATGGCAACGATCATCACCACGATAAGTGGCAGTGAGATAAGTCTTGTAAATAGACCCAATGTCAATAATACAACACCCAACAGTTCCGTACTGGCTGCCAGATAGGCATTTAAAGTAGGAAAAGGTATCCCTAGTGTACCAAACCAGCTAGCAACACTAGAAATATCTGACCACTTTTGCATCGCAGGTCCGTAAAACCCATAAGCGATAGTTAGTCTGGCGAAAAGTAAGGCAATATTTTGTCCCTCACTTAATATATTTCTGGTAATAGGGTAGATATTTTTAAGCATTTGTAACTCCTTTATATACAATATGTTTGTTGTTACGGGGTAAGTATAGTATGAAATATGTGTACTGTGTGTGTATTGAAAAAAGAAGAGGAAGAATCTCCTCTTCAAAAATAGGAGAGGAAGAAAAAGGCTATTTATCGCCACATTTTCCTTCACCACATTTAGCATCAGCAGTAGATTTTTCTGCTGGTGCAGCGTCTTTTTCCATGGCTGTACCACATTTACCAGCTTCGCATTTCATTGCAGCTGTTTCTGGTTTTTCATCCTCCCCACATCCTGTAAGTGAGAGTAGTGCCAATCCTAGTAATGTTGAAAAGAGTAATTTTTTCATCTCTGGCTCCTTATATTTTTTGACACTTTAAGTATAATATCTAAACCGTGTAAAGTCTGTGCAGTGTAGTGCACCAAAAGTACACACAATAGTATTATGATTAAAAAAATCAATGTAAAGATATACAAATGAAAAGAAGAAAATTTCTTATATTGGGTTCTGCCCTTGGACTATCCCCATATATAGCGGCTAAAGAGATCAGTGATTTTGAGAAAACATATAAAAAGGTAGAACCGATACTCTCTTCCGTACAGGAACATCTGTTCCCAGAGGGGAGTAAAGTTCCCTCTGCCAAATCCATGAATGTAACACAATTTTTGTTTGAAACCATGATGCATAAGAGTTTTGATAAAGACATCAAAGCGTTTGTAATTGAAGGTGCAAAAGAACTGGAGACGCGAGAAAAAGGACGATTTGTGTCCATGACAGAGCAGGAGAAAGAAAAGGCTTTACGTGCTTATGAAGAGACAAATTATGGTCGTAACTGGTTGTCCCGTATCATGACACTAACGATGGAAGGACTCTTTTCTGACCCAATTTATGGTTCAAACATTAAAGAAGCAGGGTGGCAGGCGATCTCTTCCTATGGTGGTTTTCCAAGACCCAAAACAAGGTATATAGAACTATGAGTATGTATGATGTTGTCATAGTCGGCTCAGGAGCGAGTGGCGGAGCTGTGGCATATACTTTATGTCAATCAGGGTACAAAGTAGCAGTCTTGGAAAAAGGCCGACTCATTAAGCGTGAAGAGTTCTCTAAAGATGAGTTGGCCTACAGTAGAAGAGATCTGGTAACGCCAAATTTATTTGATGAATATCATACAATAGAGGAAAAAGTAGAGGGAGAGTGGGTAACCACGCCTACCTATGAATCTGGTTGGAGCTTTTGGAATGGAAACATTGTGGGAGGATCTTCTAACTTGATGTCCGGCATGCTGCACCGCATGCACCCTGATGATTTTAGACTTAAGAGTAAATATGGAAAGATAGAAGGAGCCAAGGTAGTGGATTGGCCCATCTCCTATGATGACATGGAACCATACTATACGCTGGCAGAAGAGTTGGTAGGCATTTCCGGCAAAGTAGACAAACACCCTTTTGAACCACCCCGAAGTACCGTGGATTTTACACAACCTCCAACCAAAGAAAATGCAGTGGTAAAGCTTTTTGACAAGAGCTGTAAATCTCTTGACATCACGCCTCTTGTCACGCCAAGGGCTGTTCTCTCAAAAGACAAGCCTGGACGTGACGCCTGTTATTACTCAAATCTCTGTGGAAGCTATGGATGTAGTTCCGGGGCAAAAGGAAGTTCGAGAGAGGCGCTTTTAAAACCCGCTTTAGCTACGGGTAACCTGACGTTACTGAGTAACACTTATGTCAAGTATTTACATGCAGATAAAAAAGATGAGGTAGATCATGCCGTAGTGGTTGACACTGTTACAGGTAAAGAGAAAAAGATCAAAGGAAAGATCTTTGTTGTGGCGGCACAAGCACATGAGAGTGCAAGGCTTTTACTTAATTCGGCAAACGAACATCATCCTGAAGGATTGGGCAACAGTAGTGGAGAACTTGGTAAAAACCTTATCTTCTCCGGAGGGGGTTCTGGGCAGGGAGAACTGCATAAGAATTCGTTAAAACATATAAAGTTTGAAGAGTTGATGACAACAGGGCTTTTTGTCAATCGTTCTATTCTGGATTGGTATTTTATAGATCATTGGTGGGATGGTACCTTTAAAGGCGGTTCTGTAGAGTTTATGTTTGAACATCAAAACATTATAAGCCGTGCACGTAAAAATGGCTACGATGAGGGCAAACTGGTGTGGGGTAAAGATTTGGGGGAACGTCTTGTCTCTCGTTTTACTGAGCAGAAAAGTATACGCTTTGAAGTCTTTAATGACTGGCTTCCTAATGATGA
>CAKZWP010000169.1:0-5489 GCA_937921845.1 uncultured Sulfurovum sp. | reverse complement strand
AGGATAGCTCAAGCAAGCAGTGATGAGATGAAAAGTCAATTAAACAATGAACTCTCCTTACATTTACTTGAACAGAGTTATTTAGGAAAGATAGGACATGCGTCTGAACCATTCTTTGCACCGCTTGGTTTTGACTGGCGTATGGCAGTAGCTCTGGAGACGGGACTCGCAGCTAAAGAAGTGGTTGTCTCTACATTGGGTGTACTCTATGCACTGGGTGATGAGGTAGATGAAGGAAACGAAGGTCTCATAGCACAGATAAAAGCGAACATACCGTTTGCTTCAGCGATCGCATTTGTGGTATTTGTCATGATCTACTTGCCTTGTTTGGCTGCATCTATGGTCTTTGCCAAGGAAGCCGGAGGATGGAAGTACTTAGTGTATCTGTTCTTCATGACCACTGTGACGGCATGGATATTAAGTTTTATAGCGTACCGTGTGACGCTGATGATTACAGGAGTGTGAGATGGTGTTAAGTGATTTACATAAAGGCGACAAAGCAGAGATCATTAAGATTCATGCAGACAAGGCATTAAAAGACAGATTGACCTCTTTTGGTGTGATGCGTGGCGAAACCCTGTTTATTAAAGGCTGCTCCATTGCTAAGCAAACCATGGAGATAGAAGTAGGTTCAACGCTTATTGCATTGCGTGCAGATGAAGCTAGCAAAATAGAAATAGAACAAATAGATAATTAAGATTTGAGAAAAATATGAATAAGAGAGTCATAGGTACACTGTTTCTAATAATAATGAGTGTTAATATATATGCAGAGACTTTGAAGGAATCATTGGAAAATATAAACGTTGAATTGGAAGTTTCTACTACACAAGAAAATATGCAACAACCTATAGAAGTACGAAGTGTAAGAGGAATCTTGAGCGGATATGATCCTCTGGAACATACAAGAGGTCAACTTAGAGCAGGATATATCAACTTTACAGAAGATGGCTCCCCGCATACATGGGCATCTTCATTGGCAGGGCACTTTCACGTCAATACTAAAAGGTGGAATGGACTGATGGTTGGTGCTGAAGCATACACCGTGCTTAAGCTTGGGAATAACCAAGAACATTTCAATTTAAATAGTGATTTTTTTGATGTACATGGAAAAAGCTTTATGCTACTCTCTCAGGCATACTTAGATGGAAAATGGGGAAATACAGAGATGAAACTTGGAAGACAGTCACTTGATACGCCACATGCAGATAGTGATGATCTCAGAATGATACCAAACTATTTTGAAGTCTATAGGATCACAAATACAGATATTGAAGATGTGACGCTGTCTGCGGGATTCATAAATAGAATGGCAGGTTGGGAAAATGGTGTAGATAGTTCTGAATTTGTCAAGGTTAGTGAAACATTGGGTGCAGATCAGAAGACGGACGGCATCTATTATGCTACTGCTTCATATGAAGGTATTAAAGATCTTTCTTTGAGTCTTTGGTATTACAACTATAATGATATAGCCAATGTTATTTATGCAGAAGCAGGATATTCACATGAAATTTCTAAAAATATATCTTTGGTACTCGGACTTCAGTATGATGGCAGTCAGGAAACAGGAGCAGCACTGCTTGGTAAGCAGGATGCCCAAACATACGGTATCAGTTTAGAAACAAATTTTACAGACATTGGAGTAACCCTTTTAGCCGCCTATAACCAAGACAATGGAGATACCGGGGCAATGGGGCTAAGCCTGGGAGGTGGTCCATTTTTCACCTCGATGGAAGATCAGACACTTGATGCACTTGAAACTTCTGGAAGTGCATGGATAATCGGGGCTGGATATGATCTTGGGAAAATAGGTGTGGATAATCTTACTTTTGGGGTTGCCTACGGCAGCTTTAAAGCAGATGATTCTTCACTCTATAAATCAAGAGAGATAGATGCTGTGTTAGAGTACAACTTCAACGACAAGATCACTTTATCTGCAGCTTATGCCTCAGTAGACTTTAAAGTAGACGGAATGGAAGACTATGATCAGTTTAGAGTGATCGCCAATTATAATTTTTAGTCGCATCTTTTATATCTGAAAAAGTCCTTTACCTAGAACTTTTTGCTATACTTTTTCATTACATCATTAGGAAATAGAAAAGTATGATAAAAATAAAACGTTTATGTCTGGGGATGGCCATAGTTTCCACTCTGTTATTCACACAAGCTGCAAATGCAGATACTGAGTTTGAATACCATGAATTGGCCTCGACAGTGATGATAAACTCTTTACAAACACAACCCCAAGACAGCTTCTTAAAAAAACTCTATACACAACTTTTATTCGTCCCCGTTTGGATGAACGAAGATGAACCCTCTCCTGCGGCAAATGCCTTGTTTGGACATATCAAAGATGATCAGACCTTAGATAGAAGCGGTAAACTCTATCAATATCTATTAAGGATGGAAGAAGAAGTACATGATGTCTACGCATACAATGGAAAGCTTACTCAAAAAATTGATCTGGAATTCAAAATTTCGCAACTCTATAAAGCCTATACGGATTATGCATATCTGGGGAGTATCAACTGGGGAGCATTTCAAGCAAGGATATCGAATCTTATCGTCAATGATGTAAGTACGGAGTGGATACTTCACAGACCTCAGATCAATGCTGTAGCGATACTTGAAAATGTAGCACTTGGTGAAGATCTTGGAAAAGAACTTGAAAAGGCTACCCCTAAAAAGTATCACTATCGAGCATTACAAAATAAGGTAGCAGAGTATAGAAGAATCAAAGCAAATGGTGGCTGGGAAACAGTCACTTTGGATGAAACACTTACGCTAGGGAAAAGTTCCGAGGGAGTACCTTCTTTACGTCAGCGTTTGATCGTTACGAGAGATTATGAACCATGTGAAGAGAGCAATGAAGGGCTTGTGTATGATAAGTGTTTACAAAAAGCGGTAAGACATTTTCAGAAACGTAATGGACTGGATGATGATGGAGAAGTAGGACCAAACACGCTTGCAGTATTGAACAAGACAGTAGATGAACGTATAGAAACGATGCTTCTAAACCTCGATCGCATCAAGTGGCTGAATGATCCAAAATCAAAGCGTCATGTGATCATTAATATTCCTGATTTTATGCTTTATTTTGAAGAAGACGGGGAATTGATACAAACTATGCGGACGATTGTAGGAACACCGAAAAATCCAACACCTATCTTTTCGAACAGTGTTAAGACCATTGTTTTGAATCCTCAGTGGAATGTGCCTAAAAGTATTATCCAAAAAGAGTATATTCCAAAGTTGTTGAGAAATCCAGGCGTGCTTAGAAAAGAAAAGATCGAAGTATATAATGGATGGGGAAGAGATGCACGGAAGGTCAATCCTGCTTCTGTCAATTGGCGTGCCTATCGTTATAGTAAAACTGTACCCTATCGTTTCGCACAGACAGCAGGAACACACAATGCTTTGGGAAAAGTAAAATTTTTATTTCCAAATAAATTCTCAGTCTACATGCACGATACTCCGACAAAACATCTTTTTAAAAAAGATAAAAGGGCATTTAGTCATGGGTGTATCCGTTTGCAAAAACCAATAGAATTGCTTGAGACTTTTTCTACTTTTGAGGATAACGTAGATTTTGAGAAATCACAAAAGGTTCTCAAGGGGACAAAAAAAGTATATCTGCCTCTGGAAGAGAGAGTACCTATAGATGTCGTCTATCTTACTGCCTGGGTTGATTATGATGGAGAGTTACAGTTTAGAAACGATGTGTATCATTATGATGAGATGCAATTAAAGTCATTCAGAAAATGGTAACAGGACAGAGTAATGGCTTTTAGGTATGCTATTGTATTAACAGGCAGTATTGCAACAGGAAAAAGTACGGTATCCAAACTTTTTGCTTCTTTGGGATTTCATATTATTGATGCGGATCAGATAGCCCATCAGGTACTCGATGAACAAAATCAGGCAATTGCAGAGATGTTTGGTAAAGCATTGATACATCAGGGCAAGGTTGATAGAAAGGCGTTGGGTGCGATTGTCTTTGTAGATAGTGATAAACGCAAAAAACTTGAGGCACTGCTTCACCCTCTTATTTATAATGAGATAGAACGACTCTCTACTGAGCAGGATAAACTGGGGAAACCCTATTTTATTGATATTCCTTTATTCTTTGAAGGTGGACGATACCCTATAGAAAAATCGTTAGTGGTCTATACGACCGAAGAACAACAGCTCGAACGCCTTATGAAGCGGGAAGGTTACACTAAAGAGGAAGCAGTGAATCGTATACAGACACAAATACCTATAGAAGAAAAACGTAAGCGGGCTAGCTATGTTATAGATAATAGTGGTACACTTACGCAATTAGAAAAAGAATGTGAACGCGTGAAAGAGGAGATACTCAATGACAGTGACTAAGTATTCAGCCAACGGCAATGATTTTGTTATGTTTGTGGCACAAAAAAAAGCAGACAGATCTGAGCTTGCGAAAAAACTGTGTCATAGACAAAATGGTGTAGGGGCAGATGGTCTGGTGGTTGTCTTGCCTCATCCAGAGTATGATTTTGAATGGGAATTTTATAATGCAGATGGAAGTGCTGCAGATATGTGCGGTAATGCAAGTAGAGCTGTAGCCCATTTTGCATTGGAAAAAGGCATCGCCAAAGAGAATACAGCAGAGTTCTTAACCGGAGCAGGCGTAATACGTGCCACCATAAACGGACTCTACGTGGTAAGCGACATGACACCACCAGAGATCATCAGTGAAGACGTAGAAGAGTATGGTGAGCATTGGTGGCTGATTAATTCTGGGGTACCCCATCTTGTGGCTGTACGTGACAACATCGATGACTTCAATATAGAAGAAGCACGTATTTTACGTCATAAGTATAACTGTAATGTGAATATCTGTATGGTTGAAAATGATGTCCTGTATGTACGTACATACGAACGTGGTGTTGAAGATGAAACATTGGCATGCGGGACAGGGATGGTAGCGTGTTTCATCCGTAACCATAAAGAGGGGAAAGTCTCCGATCAGGTGAAAGTACATCCTAGAAGCGGAGATGAACTCTATGTGAGTTATGAAGAGGGTGTTTACAGGTTTGGCGGCAAGGTAACTAAGACGTTTGTTGCTGAGACCTTGATATAATGTATCTATTCGTATAAAGAGGAAATTATGAAATATATATTTATTTTTATCATTGCCACATTAACTCTCTTTGCTAATGATTTTAATCAAGCAGTAGAAGACTACAAGAGCGGTGGATATATTAAAGCACTGAATACCTTTTATACATTGGCTAAAAAAGATGATGCAAAAGCACAATATAATGTCGGGCTTATTTACGCTAATGGCAAAGGGGTACAGAAGGATCTGGCCAAAGCAAAAAAGTGGTATGAAAAAGCAGCAAAACAAGGAAATGGCCCAGCGCAGTACAACTTGGCACGACTTTATCATGCTGCGGGGGAAAGTGATGCTCATGGATATGAAAAAGCAAGATACTGGTATGAAAAAGCAGTGGAAGCAGGTAT
>CAKZWP010000168.1:0-11630 GCA_937921845.1 uncultured Sulfurovum sp. | reverse complement strand
CAGCATAAAATATTACTATGATAGGGATACTACGCTAGATGCGCATCTCAATCAAACCTCTAGTTCTTATTTTATTGTATCAAAAAAACTTAAATAATTGTATCATAAAATTAAATAAAAGGAAAAGTTTAATTTTTGTAGGATGTGAAATACATCCTACAAACTTTAGCAATGCATATTAAGAAAAAGTATCTGTAAATAGATTCCCTGACCATGAAAACATTTTATCATAATTACTAGTGCTTGGTGCACCTGATCCCTTATTGGCAATAACCATTTTATTCGCATTAGCATCATATTTAAAGACCGCTGTGATCCATGAAGCTTCTGTTGAGGAGGTTGGACTATAACAAGCTGAGTTGGTCTTAGGTGAAGCGTATAATGTAACACCATTCAGTGTTCTTAAAATAGCATCTGCACACACTTTTGCTTCAGAGTTCCCCATATGTCCAGCTTTTGGTTGTCCTGTTCCTTGTGAATCACCGATAATATAAATGCCATTCATCACCGTAGATTCATAGCTCAATGGATTAACAGGTGCCCAGTTTCCAGTGTTGACTCCTGCTGTAAAAACAATAGGAGCTGCTTTTTGCTTTGGTATCACATTCAACACTGTAGAACTTAACGTTTTTGATTCGTCATTTTCAGTGTATGTTAAAGTTCTAGTACTGTCATCAACAGCTGTGACTGTTGTACTTGGTTTGTACTCTATACCATACTCTGCAAATTTTGCAGCAAAAGTCTCTTCCTCTATCGTGATCTTTGCATTGGCATCAAACACATTCACCTTACAGTTGTTAAACCCTTTGTTATTTTTGAGATAGTCAGCTACTACACAAGCTCTTTCATATGGACCAGGAGGACAACGGTAAGGTGCAGGTGGAATAGTCATGGTAAAAGTATCACCATCAACCATGCCATCAATTTGTTCTTTGAGTAGATCAGTCTGCTCTCCTGCTTTCCAAGCGTGAGGCACTTTAGTGATATCGTAATCATTTACTTTTATAAAGTCCATGCCTGCTGCTAAGACCAATTTGTCATACTTTACACTGTGTCCGTTTGCCAAAGTAAGGTTTTGATTGATTTTATCGACACTCTCTACTGTACTGTGAATCATATTGATACTATATTTACTACTCAGATCTCCGTAAGTAAATGATAGGTCAGAGATTGTTTTCTGTCCGTTAAGAACCAAGTTACTTAATATAGGTGAAACATAGGTTGGGTTTGCTTCTATGATAGTTACAATCACACTGCTACCACCCCACATTTTTAGATACTTTGCACAGGTTGCCCCTGAAAATCCACCACCAACTACCACTATGTGTGGAGTGGTTGTATCATTTGCCATACTAGGAGTAACAGCAAATAGTGAGCTTGCTCCTACAAACTTCATAAAGTTTCGTCTTGAATTTGAATGGGTTGTTTTCATCTACTATCCTTTTTTAATCGTTAGTTTTAAGCGTTTTTAGCCAGTTGCCAATAAGTATTATCTCTTCACTGGTATATCCATGAGCCTGTGCACTCATAATTGGTTCATCATCTTCAAAGATCTCGCTTTCAAGTTCATCTTCGCCTGCAATACTGTCCCACTCATTTGAGGAGACACCATTTGTACCATGACATTGAGCACATTGGGAACCTAAAAGTCTTCCTGCATCAGCTGTGTAAGCTGTAGGTAAAGGAGTATCTGCATAACCATCATTGTCATCATCGACATCAATCTCATTGTCGATACCATCATCGTCAGGGTCATTGTCAATATCAATTTCTTTGTCTCCATCATCATCGTCATCATCATGATTGTGAATACCATCGTTGTCATCATCTTCATAGACATTCACTAATCCATCGTTGTCATCATCCAGAGGGTTTTCAAGTTCGACCTCAATTGAGATACCGTCAACTTGAATGCTCAGTATATCATCAGACACATGATCACCGTTAGCATCATTGATATCAGATGGATCCATTGCAAGAGGGATGTGACCAAGATTGATATCTCCTGTTGCGGTAAAGAGTGTACCGTTTGCATCAGATGTAATCACACCGATTTGGGTAATAACTTTTGTTGCTTCGTCATTTTCATTTGTTGTCATGACCAGAGAGCAGCTAACCGTGCTGGGAATTTCTATCTCAAATGGATGCTCATCAGTATTGTTATCAGTAGATATTACTTTATAGTAACTACCATCCGCACAAAATGCTTCTATAAGCGTTCCTGGAACAGTACCACTAATTTTTGATAGGGAATCTGTTGTGATATTAGTTGTATTTACTGTGTCTGTAGTGGATGATCCACCACCACATCCTGCTAAAATAAATGCAGATGCCAAAGCCGAGAGTTTCCATGGAGTTGTTTTCATATCTGTCCTTTTAATTTGTTTATGTGGTAGTTTAACGTGAACAGTGTTACTCAAGTGTTATGAAAGTGTTAGTTAAGTGTTAGCTGAGAGTGGTTCTTGTTTGTAGTATGTGGTTTTTAAGACTTAAGAATAGTGGGAAACGTAAGATACTTACCTAAAGAAAATATGGGAGCTATAGTCTGATATATGACTATTCATTGGCTTCATGTATCGTGTATTGTTTCTCTTCTACTTTAACATGGGGTGGCAGTTTCTCTGATTCAAAGTAGTCGTACCCCTCTTTTAGATTGACCCAAAAATCATACCACTCACTCTCAGAATAGAGAGCCATATTTACATCTGTCATACGGAAGGGAAAGGCATGTACTTGTACATACTTCTGGCTCTTTTGCAAGGCACCTTCTACCAAAGTATAGATCTCTTCTATCTTCTCATCTGTCATGGCATAACATCCATCAGAAACACAATTACCATGCACCATCAAAAAGGAACCTGTGCGATTATGTTCACGATCGTATTTGTTGGGGAAACCCAAGTTAAAGGAAAGGTGGTACTTACTGTTTGGATTGAGTTGGTATTTTTTTACTTTATAAAAACCTTCTGGAGACTGCCTGTCACCTTCTTGTAATTTAGGGCCGAGATAGCCGGAGTAGGCACATATAAAGTAGTCTTTTAAATGCTGGTACTCTGCCCCGGAGCGTATCCATACTTCCAAGAGTGACTCCTCTTTAAATATACGTATAAAGACAGGGTCACCCACTTTGGCTGAAAGTAAAACCAGTTTCTCTTCCAGGTTGACATCGATTAAGTTATCTTTGTTCATTGATGCTTCTCTTGCCATGCGATCTTCCTTTGAGATATGTTGCTCTGAAAGAGGTAAAGTGTAAAAAAGAATAAGAGAAAACAACAAAAGAAGATGGACAAGGATGTCAGCTAAGATCAGCCATGCCCTTGTCATCATCTCTATATCTTAGAAATTAAGTTTATGTGTTTTGTTGTATCCATAAATATCAGGGAATACTAACAATTTACCACTTTGATCCACATAGGTCGTCAGATATGCTGTATGTACAGGCAGTGGCTTTACAATCTTCAGATAATGTGTTTTATAACTGTCATATTTTTCCAGTACATCCTCATACTCATGCGCCGTATAATTCTTAGAGATGTATTCAAGCATATATTTCGGCTTTTCCAATCTTACACAGCCGTGACTGAAAGAACGTTTTTTTCTCTTAAAGAGATGTTTTGTCGGTGTATCATGCATATAGACAGAGTGATGATTTGGGAAAATGAATTTTACACGCCCCAAAGCATTTTTATCAGAAGGTACTTCAATAAATTTAAACGGTACTGGTCCATTACCGCCTTTATACGCTCTTGCATTGACAGAGTTGAAACTTAATGCCGGTGATTTTAGATTATAATCTTTGCGTATCACTAAACGATGTTTTTTCAAATATCCTGGATCTTTTAATGTATCGGGAATAATCTCATTTCGTGCGATACTGTCCGGTACATTCCATGTAGGGTTCAGTGTGATGTATTGAAGCTTTTCAGAGAAGATAGGTGTCTTATTTTTTTTCGTACCTACGATCACTTTCATTTTTACAGAAGTCTTATCATCTTCGATCACACGGATCTGATACTCTGGTATATTCACTAAGGCATAGGTATCGCCAAGACCCGGCTTCATCAATTTAATTCTCTCTATGTTCAGACGAATGTTATGTTTTGTTTCAGGGTCTTTAGTCATTTTATATTGTGCTATTAATTCATTGAACTGTTTATACTCAGGCACATAAGGTTTGAGTATCTTCCCTATGCTCTGCCCTCCTTTAAGTTTCATCATGATGTCTGAATCGCTGACCTTTTGAGGGTAAGTTCCATAGCCAACGATTGTTTTTTCATCTTCTTTTACTGTTAGAGATGGATCAATGATACACCCATTTGCAAGGTTATTGGTATAAGCAACGAGTAACTTAGACATAAGTTTGGAATTTTCACTCTCTTTCACCGTCTCATACAATGCCTGCTGATTACAAATAGAAGCATATTTATCTGTTTCAAGTATCGATAAAAACTCATTTTTCTGAGAGGATCTCCAACCTTCAGCATCAGGTGTTCCTACACATCCACTCAATACCATGGCAGATATCCCCGAAAGTATTAACATCATAAATTTTTTCACTATAAATCCCCTCAATTTAAATTCAAAAAATAATATACAATAATTTTGTCATATTTATGTCACAATAATACTAATTTTCACTACTGCCCCTAGTAGATACATCTTTAGCACAACTGTAAGCACTTGAAAATGCCCACTGAAAGTTATATCCCCCAAGTCTTCCTGTTACATCCAAGACTTCCCCTATAAAGTAGAGTCCATCTTCTTTCTTACTCATCATTGTACTGCTATCTACTTCAGATGTCTCCACACCCCCCTTAGTAACTTCCGCTTTAGCGTAACCAAATGTCCCTGCCGGAGCAAGGCTATAGTGACTTAAAGTTTGAAGCGTTTCCAGTTCCTGTTTTGTAAGCTGATGAAAAGGTTTATCTTCAAGCTTAAATTGTAACAAAAATGCCTTGCTAACACGCTTTGGCATAGGCAAGAGTGAAGATATCTGTTTTTTACTTCCCTGTACGCTTTTCCAGGAAAAGTTTGGCAAGAAATCGATCTCTATCTTTCCCTTTTCCCAGTACAGAGATGCATCCAAAACAGCAGGTCCGCTCATACCTTTATGTGCAAACAGTAAAGCACCTTCACAAACATCCTCTCCAACGTGTATCTTCACATCTGTAGAAACCCCGGAAAGTTCTTTAAAAAAGAACTGCTCTTTTTGTACAGTAAAACCTACCAGTGCAGGTGCAGTCTTCACCACCGTATGTCCAAATGACTCAGCGATCTCATACCCTATGCTGCTTGCACCAATTTTAGGATAACTCAATCCACCAGAAGCAACGACCACCGCTTTAGCCGTATGTGTTTTTTTGTTCGTCTTCACATAAAATATCTCATCACGCTTCGTTACTTCCAAGACTTTCTCAGAGGTACAGAGTGTCTGTTTTTTACTCTCTTTTAAAAAAATATCCAATAACTCTTTAGCAGAATCTTTACAAAAGTACTGTGTTTCTTTCCTGAGTACAGGGTGTAGATTTTGCCTCTCCAGCCATCTCAAAAGTGCTTTTTCATTGAATTTTTTTAAGGATGGTTGTACAAAGTTTTCATCTCCAAGGAAATACTGAGTTCCCATCAGCGTATTGGTAATGTTGCATTTACCTCCACCAGAGACCAGTATCTTTGCACCTGGTTTGGGGTTTGACTCTATGATAGTAGCACTGTTTTTAGGTAGTAGAGATGCAAGCATCAGCGCACTTGCTCCTCCCCCTATAATGATGATTTTATTATCCATGGGGTATTATAGCGGAAGCTACACACAAAGTGCACATGGCACTCACTACAATAATCCTAAAAAAGGTCTTTTTTATGAAACAAATTATCGCTATATCATTTCTCATTGCTGCTGTCAGCTCACTTTCCTATGCCGCAGAAAAATATGATACAAAGGCATTGAGAACTGTACAAAAACTCTGTACTTCCTGTCATGGTACCCCATTTTATATGGCTAAACAGGTAGACGAGGATGATTGGGAATTCTTTTTTGAGACTCCGGGAAAACTTGAAAAGATACACAAAGAGAAACCAGAAGCGCTAACAAGTCTTAAAAGTTCACTTTTCCAGGACCGTAAAGAACGTATCATGAAATTCCTCATAGACAACTCCAAATATTCCGGTGCAGTCAATGGATGTGATGCAAACTTCTGTGGAACCGTTCACTAGAAAACATTCATTCATATTTTTTGTGCTATAGTATAAAAAAATATGGATGAGCTCATGTTAAAACCGTTTTTTACATCTTTATGTATTTTTTCATTTTCTCACGCAAGTCTCTTTACTATTACAGATCAACAAGGCAATATTGTTCATAGTACACAAATCGAACATACAGAAAATGCCTTTCTCAACCAAAAAGCCACAGAATATTCACTTCAAGCTATCTATGATGAATTGCATCGAGCAGAGTATCTTGCACGTATGGCTGAGGCTGCACGTCTAAGGGCCCAACGTATCTCGAAGGCACAAGAAGAGGCAAAAAAAGTAGGAAAAACCTACCAAATTTCAGAAATAGACAAACAAAAACTCCTAGAAGATGCCAAGTACTTCAAAGGTGGGAAATATGTTTGGGGCGGTACAACGCCTGAAGGGTTTGATTGTTCAGGTTATGTACAATACCTTTACAAAAAACACGACATCAACTTGCCTAGAACCGCATGGGAACAATCTAAAAAAGGTCAAATTGTAGAGAGAGACAACCTACAAAAAGGTGACCTTCTCTTCTTTCTCACAGACAAAAAAAGAGGTATCCCTATCACACATGTAGGTATCTACATAGGTAATGGCAACTTCATACATGCCGCTTCTAAAAAGAAAGGTATCATCATCTCACCACTTACACATGGAAGCTATGCCAAAACATACGTATCTGCTAGACGGGTCACGCCACAAACATACGCATTACGTTAACACTCTGCTAACACTACTCTTGATAGAATTTTAATAGTAATTCTAAAAGGGCACAAAATAAGTTATTATGACTGTCATAATTGACCAAATGTAGAGTAATGTCCTCTCATAAATATGTAGTATACAGATGAGGAAATTCTTTATCTGCATACTTCTTCTTTTCTTATGCTAAACTATCACTAAAGGAACACAACTACATGAAACTACTGCTGCTTGAAGATGACCCTATACTCTCTGAGACTCTACAGCTCTTTCTTTCAAGAGAAGGATACGATGTAGATACGGCACTCAGTATAGATGAAGCAGAAGCATTAACCTTTAACAATTCCTATGACCTCTATTTACTTGATATAAATCTGCCCGAGGGTAATGGTATTGATCTGCTCAAGTCTCTTCGCTATGCGGATGATACAACACCCACCATTTTCATCACGGCATTGACAGATATGAACTCTATGGCTGAAGGATTTAAATTAGGAGCTATTGATTACATTAAAAAACCTTTTGACCCTCAAGAACTACTCATTCGTATTGCAGCAAAATTTGCATCAACCACGCTTTCCTATAAACATTTAGAGTATGATCCAGACTCTAAGATCATCAGGTTCAATGGAGAAATAGTCGATCTAGGTAATGTACAATTTAAAATTTTTGAAAAACTTTTATGTCAATGCGGTTCGGTGATCACAAAAGAAGAGCTCTATGACTGTCTTGATCATATTTCGGATACTGCTTTGCGTGTAGCTATCACTAAAATAAAGCAAAAATTAGACATCGACATTAAAAATATTAGAGGGAAAG
This sequence comes from uncultured Sulfurovum sp., assembly GCA_937921845.1. Lineage (GTDB taxonomy): Bacteria > Campylobacterota > Campylobacteria > Campylobacterales > Sulfurovaceae > Sulfurovum. Next base: position 3,875 of record CAKZWP010000168.1, on the reverse strand, counting down.
GGTACATACTTGAAAAACTATGAAAAAGAGTCCCTCTTTAAAAACTTTCTTGTTTTTTTCTCTCTTTTAGAGATACTCCTAGTGCTACTTTTTATTGAGCTGTATCGTACAAAAAAAACAGAATATAGGCATACACTTTTACAAGATATGCAACTGTGTAGTTATTCTCTAGAATGTGAACAGTTCTCATTTGATTTTGCACCGCAAAGTGAAAAGATACTCAACAGACTTTATGACGATAATGGCACACATGCCTATTTCACGATTCCAAAATCAAAAAAATACTATATGAAGATCTCGTATGCAGAAGATAAACTTCTCGCAGACATACAAGAGATCACCCAGTCTCTTTGGCTTCAATTTATACTGGCTTCTTTACTGCTCTTAGTGGTTGCACTTTTTTTTACATTTTACAGTTTAAACCCTATCAGAAAAGCACTACGCCTGAATGATGAGTTCATTAAAGATATACTGCATGATTTTAATACACCCATTACCTCCATGGTCTTGAACATTAAAATGTTTCAAGATGAAAAAGGAGAGGATGCTTATATCACCAGACTCTCTAAAAGTATAGACAACCTCTTACGCTTACAAAACAACTTAAAAAGTTTTCTACACAATTCTCCTTCTCAAAGTCAAAATGTAGATATCGCAACATTGGTCGAGGAACGTTTGAAGAATATACAAAATGTCTATCCTCATTTGGCCTATATATACGATAAACAAAATGACTTAGTCAAAACGACAAATCATGAACTGCTTATGAGAATTTTAGATAATATACTGAGTAATGCTGCAAAATACAATAAACCCAATGGCGAGGTAAGAGTAACTGTTTTCAAGGAAACCGTGACTATAGCAGATACAGGTAAAGGCATAAAAGATGTGGATAAGGTCTTACAGCGTTACTATAAAGAACAAGACAGAGGCATCGGTCTGGGACTTCATATTGTCAATAAGTTATGTAATGAACTCAATATAGGCATGAACATTCAGAGTCAAGTTAACCGCGGTACAACGATCATATTGAATTTTCAACATCTGAGAGGAGAATAGCTATCAAACCATTTATTTTTAAACGTTTATTATTGTTATTGTTAATCATACTACCTCTGTATGCAGACATTGATTCACGTATTGATGCTATTCAGAAGGCACCTGTTGAAGAACGTTTTATGCTTATGAATGCTTTTAAAAAAGAAATTGTTCATATGCAGGAAGAAGAACGTATAGATGCCATTAGTAAGCTCAAGTCAATTACCCGAAGTCAACATAGTGATCGTGCACTCAAGGAGTTGAAAACACATGCTAGGCCAAGCTATACTCATAGAGAACGAGTGATTTCTAAAACAAAAAGGAGAACAGAAGTACACTCAGAAAGAGAGAGTGAAATGGAAGATCATATTGAAAGTGAAACCGAAGACCACATAGAGAATGAGACAGAAGATCATATTGAAAACGAAACCGAAGACCACATAGAGAATGAGACAGAAGATCATATTGAAAACGAAACCGAAGATCACATAGAGAATGAGACAGAAGATCATATTGAAAACGAAACCGAAGATCACATTGAGGATGAGACAGAAGAGCACATTGAAGATGAAACCGAAGATCATATTGAGGATGAACATGATGATGACTAAAATACTTTTATTCAGCCTAATATTATTTACATTTTCGAATGCACAATCAACCAACGATCAAGACATGGATGGTGTGCCTGATGATAGAGATCAATGTAAAGATACCCCTTTTCTAAATGAAGTAAATAATAAAGGGTGTTCAACCAGTACATTATTATTTCCGCAAGAAAGAGATGATGGCAGCTTAGATGTCAGTATTGGCTATGGATTTAGCAATAATCAAGAACTAGTTGATAGAGATACCCAACATACAACAAAACTTCACATCAGTTATTATCTCAACAATTGGAGTTATTCACTACGTACAGGATATTTTTCTACGGATGATGACAGTGGTATGCAAGACACAACCCTAAAAATAAAACGAAGATTCAAACTCACTAAATCTTTAAAAGTGGGTCTGGGTCTGGGGGTTAAATTACCCACCTATGATTTTACAGGGAATAAAACAGACTATACACTTTATGCTTCAGTCGTGTATTATCCTAAATCGGCTCTCTCAGTTTTTGTCGGAGCAAGCCATACGTTTATCAATGATGAACAAATCACAACCCCTTTGCAAGATATCAATACCCTTTATCTTGGAAGTGGCTACTTCTTTACCAAAGATCTTTATGCCAATCTCGCTTACTCTTATGCTGAAAGTAAATTTACGGTCAATGATCCTGCACATTCCATTATCTCAACCCTCTTTTATAAGATCAATGAAAAATGGTTTACCACACTCTCATACAGTCATGAGATAGAAGATGAACTAAAAAACTCAATGAACATTAAGTTTGGGTACAGTATTTGGTAAAACTAAATACTACTACCGTTGTTCTGCCTGTAGGACACTGTTGTTAGCACTCCAAATACGATAACGTACTTCATAACCCTTTGTCACATAAATCACCATAGGCAAACGGCTGTTATATCTACGTAAATCATCTCGTATCGATATAAATTTTTGTGTTTTTGGTTCTGGGCATGCCATCATCGTTGTTGGACCACTTTGTATGTTGTCTACTTCCAGGTATGTATATCCCCAACCTTTAAGGGTTACACTTTTAATTTCAGCATAAAACGAATGATGATTACAGTCAACCATCATATTTTTTCCTATGCGTAATTCTACTCTATGGTCATCATCATTATCCGTTTTTGGTACTTCTATCACATAACGTTCGAACCCTTCTTTGGCTTGAGGAAACATATGTATATTGTCTTTTTTAATAGGTTCCGCATAGAGTGTTATGCTTCCTATTATGATCAAAAAGGCTATAAATAGTGAGTTATACTTCATGGCATACTCCTTTTCAATCATTATACATCAAGATGATTAATCTCCTTCAAATTAATGTTAAAATATCAAAAGTGAACATTCATCCTGACTCATTATCTGATGTAGTAAATTTATATGATCATCTCTAATACATGTATGCTAAAAGCAGGATACTTAAAGCTTTATACTTTATAATTAGTTATACAATAAAGGCTAAATATGAAAACAATTGAAGAACTAGAAAAAGAGTTAGCAACTGCTAATAAACTAATAAATGAATTAACTGAGAAAGATGAAGAAAAATGTAAAATTAGGATTATTCATATAGTTGCCTGGATGTTAGGAGGATTCCTAAGTTATCTTGTATTCATTTATCTTCTTTCTAACTAAAAGGATTCGCTAGAACATACTGGAGAATAATATACTTTTACAATCTCTGTAATTTTTTTAATCCCTCTTTGACTAGTGTACTGGTATCTCCACTGCATCCATGAAGTGCTTTTTGAATGGCATCTTTTTTAAATCCTAAACTCTCAAGGGCCATCGTTGCTTCACCCAATGCACCACTGTTTGCACTCTCTTCATGTCCATCTACAATGAAGTCAGCCAATTCTACCAAGATACGACCAGCCGCCTTAGGTCCTATGCCGGGTACACGTTTCAACATACTGACATCTTTTGAAGCTACTACTTTTGCAAACGTTGTGGGTGTAAATGTAGAACAGATAGCCAGCCCTACTTTAGGCCCTACTCCGTTTATTTTCAGAACCGTGTCAAACATTTTTTGTTCATTGGTCTCCATAAATCCAAAAAGAAGATTGGCATCTTCACGTATGACCTGTGTCACAAAAAGTTTTACTTTTTTATCTGCTATGGCGTTTGATGTATTGATAGACACCATCACTTCATAGATCAGTCCATTTACATTTATATGTACAAAAGTGGGGTCTTTTCTCTCTACT
>CAKZWP010000167.1:0-3829 GCA_937921845.1 uncultured Sulfurovum sp. | reverse complement strand
ATTGGCTTTAAGTGCCACAACCTGGTCATGCATGAGTGCCAGCAAAGGTGATACAACTACAGTAATGCCTTCCATCAGAAGTGTAGGAAGTTGATAACAGAGTGATTTACCGCCACCCGTAGGAAGTATCATCAATACATCCTGTTTTGCCAAGATAGCATCAACTACCTCTTCCTGTAAAGGTCTAAATGAGCTGTGTCCAAAATAGTGTTCAAGCGTTTCTAATTTATTCATAGTAGAAGTGTAGCGTGTCTAATGTCAAAGAGAGTCATAATATGTCATATTGACATGTTTTTATGAAAACTTATACCCTACACCCCATACAGGATGGAAGTAGTTCTGCTCATTTTGTGGATCTATTTTATTTTTTAGCCGGTTAATGGCAACATTCACCGCATTGTCATTCACTCCATCGACTTCAGATCCCCATACCTCATCACGAAGGAAATCTCTTGTCAGGGCTTTATCGATATTTTTCATAAAAGTATGTAGTAGGTTAAATTCAAGGTTAGTAAGAGAGACGATTTGACCCTCAATAGTAAGATCTTTTTTTGCCAAATCCATAGTAAGCAACTTATATTTGATACGTTTTTGTTTTTGCAAGGCACCAGAACGCTTAAGAAGTGCCTTAACTCTTAGTAGCAGCTCTTTAGGAGAAAAAGGTTTACATATATAGTCATCACCACCCGCCTCAAATCCTTCTTCGAGTTCAAAATCTTTGGCTTTTGCAGTAAGAAAAATAGCAGGGATATCATAGCCAATCTCTCGAAGATAGGCTATAAAATCACTTCCTTCCATCCCTGGAAGATCACGGTCAACAAGAAGTAATGAAGGTGTTTCTTCTTCTAAAAACTGTTCTACATTTTCTGTAGAGAGAAAGCCTGTAACAGTATACCCCTCTTTACCCAGATGGTACTCTATAAGTTCTAAAATATCTTCTTCATCTTCAATGACAACTATTTCTATATTTTTGTTTTCCATTTGCGCATTATAACATACACTTTAAAATTTAGAGTTTCCCACCCATACGTGCAAATATCACACGCTGTGCCATACTATCCAAACGGTCTATGATCTTGAGGTTTTTGCGTATATATTTCAAAAGGTTAAAATACTCTTCTGCAAGACCATCAGCACTGCCTATTTTTTGGATCACCTCTTTTTCAAGTAGTGTGTAGATATCATCTGTTTTGCTGTACTCTACATCAATTTTTACTGCCAACTCTTTGATCTTGTCATTGTCATCAAAGGTTTGGAACATCTCAATTGTTTGTTCAAAAGCATTCAGTGTACAACGGTTAATACTCAAAGAATCTTGGATCAACTGTCTAATATTTTCATTTTCTTCTTCAAGCATAGTTCTCATATTTTTAAGATAGTTGTTTATATTTGCACGAATACGGTTCAGCGCAGAAGTAATCTTCAAATAAGAAACCAGCTCCCGTAAATCCCTTGCTTCTGGTGTATATTTTGCAAAGATCAATACTATATCATTATCTATCTTCTCTGTTTCTCCGCTAATATCCTTAAGCCTGTTTCTCGCTTCTTCTAACTTAATCGTATCTGCAGCTTTCAGTGCCTCAAGTCCCTCTTTATTTGCTGTAGAAAGTCCCTCTAGTACATTAAGTACATCTGCTCTGACCGAAAGTCTTGCATCTTGATATCTTGGTAACATATCTTCTCCTTTATCCGAATCTACCGGTTATGTAATCTTCTGTCAACTTCTGTGAAGGGTTTAAAAAGATTTTATCTGTTTTATCATACTCTACCAAATCTCCTAGGTACATAAAGGCTGTGTAATCACTAAGTCTACTGGCTTGCTGCATATTGTGTGTGACGATAACCACAGAGACATCTTTTTTAAGTTCAGCTATCAACTCTTCTATGGCTCCTGTTGAAATAGGATCCAGTGCTGATGTCGGTTCATCAAAAAGTAATACCTCAGGCTTAAGTGCTACTGCTCTAGCGATACAAAGTCTCTGCTGTTGCCCACCACTTAGTCCAAGAGCACTCTTTTTGAGTCTGTCTTTCGTCTCTTTCCAGATGGCCGCATCTTTCAATGCTTTCTCTACACGTTCCTCTATCTCAACTTTATCTTTAATGCCTGCAAGCTTCAAGCCATAAGCAACATTATCAAAGATACTCATTGGAAATGGTGTGGGCTTTTGAAAGATCATCCCTACCTGTTGACGTAACTTGATGAAATCATTCTCTTTTTTGAGCTCTAAAATATTTTGTTTTTCACCCTCACTACCATAAAGATTAATTTCACCTTCATACGTATTACCAGGATAAAGATCATGGATACGGTTCATCGCACGTAATAGTGTTGACTTACCACAACCACTAGGTCCTATCATTGCTGTTATTTTATTTTTCTCGATAGGAAGATTGATTTTCCTTAATGAAGGGTCATCGACACCTGCATAAGTAAAATCAAAATCTTTAATATCCATTATAATGTTATTTTTTGCCATGTTATTTTCTGACCTTTCTATTATTTTTTATTTCTTGTCATATATCGACCTAGTAGATTGATACATAAAACGATCATTGTAAGCACAAAAGCTGCCGCCCATGCCAACTCTCGACTCTCCGCATCCGGATACGTTGCAAGGTTGTAGATACTTACAGTAAGAGACGGGAACTGTTCTGTTAGATCCATAGTGAAGAATTGGTTATTGGCTGAAGTAAAGAGTAACGGTGCCGTCTCTCCGATGATGCGGGCAAATGAGAGTAAAACACCTGTTGTGATACCTACTTTAGCAGCTTTAATAACTATCTGCAAAATGATCTTATGCTTGCTTCCACCCAAAGCGATGCCTGCTTCTCTAAGCTCTTGAGGAACCAGAGCAAGCATATTGTCAGTAGTACTAATGATGATAGGTATCATCATGATAGCTAACGCCACGATACCTGCCCAACCATTATATCCACCAAAAGGGTCAACAAAAAGGGCAAAAACAAAAACACCTATGACGATAGATGGAGCGGACATCATCACATCACTGAGATTTCTGATTACAGAGGCTAACTTACTATTGTTACTGTACTCTCGAAGATAGATACCTGCCATCATTCCAAGTGGTACTGCGACCGCACTTGCCATAAGTGCCATGGTAAACTGCCCTACAAGAAGGTTTCTTATCCCTCCTCCTACAAGGTCATTCGTAAAAGTCCCAAAATGTAAACTTGTAATACCTTTATAACTGAGTGTAATAAGTATCCAAAACAAAAAACCTATCCCTATCACTGCGGAGAGTGTAGAGAGTATTAAAATGATTCTATTAAGTAAGAGTCTATTCATTATGCTGCCTTTCTACCTAGAAAATAAAACTTTGCCACAGAAATGATGATAAAGCTCACCACAAAAAGAACAAGCGCAAGATAATACATACTGCTCATCTCAAGGTCTTGTGCTTCTGCAAAGTTGTTTGCAAGCAAGACAGGTATGGAAGTTGTAGGATCTGTCACTTTACTTGGGATACTCATAACCGAACCTATAAGGAATGCCACAGCCATCGTCTCACCCAACGCACGTCCAAGCGCTAAGATAATAGAACCTATGATCCCACCTTTGGCATAAGGCATCACTACATCCTTGATCACTTCAAACTTTGTTGCACCCATCGCATACGCTGATTCTTTGAGAACCGCAGGTGCAGTATTCATAGCATCTCTCGTGATCGCTGCCATAAAAGGAATGATCATGATCGCCAAAACGATTCCCGCAGTTAAAAGCCCTACTCCATTACCGCCTACAGTTTCCTGCACGATTGGCGCAAAGTAAAAAAGTCCCCACATACCATAGATGATACTTGGAATGGCT
>CAKZWP010000166.1:0-6590 GCA_937921845.1 uncultured Sulfurovum sp. | reverse complement strand
TGTACAAGTTCATTTACCGCTTCATTTGCTCTATCTCCATAATTACGTGTCACAATAAACCCAACACCATTTTTCAACAACTCTTCTTTATTCTTTTGTATCTCTTCTATAGCTCTTTGGGCTATTTTTACGGCGTTGGTTCCTTTCAGTTTTGCAATAGTCATAGTGATCTGGTCTCCCGCATCACGGAAGAGAAGTGGTCCTGGTTCTTCTTTGTCATCACCAGAAACATGTTCTTCTCCTAGCAAACTTTCCTGGTAAGTAATGGAAGCTGAATCATAATTTTGAATATCATAGTTATATTCCACTTTGGCAATATTTTTCAAATAAATAGGTGATCCCCTATACTGGGCAATGATAAGCTCATTAAGGTCTTCTACGTTATCTAAAGCATTTTGCACACCAAAAACAATAAGCTTGCCTTCAGAGGTTCTAGTGTCTATCTCCGGTGCATTCGTAGAAATAGATTTAACCGCTTGTGTCACCTGGCCTAAAGAGATGTTATAAGCAGAGAGTTTATGTAAGTCTATCAGGATATTAAACTGTGGTTTCTTCACACCTTTGAGTGTGGTTTTTGCTACATTATCAAGAGCATTAATATCTTGTTGAAGTTCGCGTATAATTTTGTAAAGTCTGATGGTATCGATATCTGCATTACCTGCTTTATAAAAGGCTACGGTAAGTATGGGGATATCTATATCTATATCAAAAGGTTTAACCAATGGAGGCAAGGTACCTTTGGGAAGTTGATCCATATTTTGCATGACTTTATCATAAAGTTTAAGGTTGGACTCCTCCCTGTTTTGACCGATGAAATACTGTACATTTATCATACCAACATTATTCATAGCAGTACCATAAACGTGTTCTACACCTTTGATCTCACGTATACGCCTCTCAAGAGGTTTAATGATGACATTGGTGATCTCACTGGGTGTTGCACCAGGTATGGCAACGATGATAGAACCACCGCTCACTTCGATCTGGGGGTCCTCTTCTCTAGGCATAATTTCCAACGAGAGAAAACCTAAAAGTAAAATAGCAACAGCTATAACTGGGGTAAGAGGATTACTTAAAAATCCTTTTGCGAGATGTCCGGCAATATTTTTTATTTTATACACTTCCATGTAAAAAGTATATCAGTTATATGCATAAATATAAGTAGTATTTATTAAATAAAATACAATAAATAGCTGTTTAGTCTATAATCATTTCTTTTAGTGTCACCTTGACATTCTCTCCCAAGGCATTTACATCATAGCCACCTTCTAAAAAAAAGACAAAAGGAACATCTGCACTATCCAATATGAGTCTGACCATACTTCTTATACCATCAGTAGTGATATTCAGTTGTGCTAAAGGATCACTTTCATGTAAGTCATAACCTGCAGATACTAAGATGATGTCAGGTTTAAATCTATCAATGAAGGGCGGCAGATCATTTTCATAAATATCAAGTAACGCATTGTCTGTACTTTCTGGCATCATGAGAAAGTTTGCAGTGTATCCCTCTCCTATACCTGCCCCAATATGTGACTCAGCACCTGTACCCGGATAGGTATAAGCCTGATGTGAAGAGAAATAAAATACGGAATCATCTTCATAAAATGTATCTTGGGTACCGTTACCATGATGCACATCAAAATCAACGATCATCACTTTTTCATAACCTATACTTTGTGCATAACGAGCAGCTATGGCAATATTATTGAAAAGACAAAAACCCATAGCTTGTGTAGGTCTGGCATGATGTCCAGGAGGTCTTACCGCACAAAAAGCCCGTTCAAATTCTCCGGATTTTATACCGTCTAACGCAACAATCCCTGCTCCCACAGCCATAACTGCAGCATCAAAGGAATCAATACTGCAAATAGTATCCGAATCAATACTCCCGCCATATTCACTTACATCTTTTATTGTTTCAATATGTTCTGGGGAATGTACAAGTTCAAGTATCTCTTCAGAGACTTTAATAGGAGATTTACGTATCAATGACTCATGTAATGGCTCAATGGCATTATTAATAGCTCTAAGACGCTGAGGAGACTCAGGATGCATTGTTCCTGTATTATGCTGTAAATAGATTTCATCTGTTATATATGCTACTTTCATACCATCATTATACACTCTTTTTCAGCGTAGCTATCTCCTCTTTTAATTTCTCTATCTCTTTTTTAAGTCGTGCATTCTCTTTTCGTAGACTGTAAGGTTCATTACTTTCATTTCGAACGATAGTCTTTTGAACTTCTTTCTCGACATCCTCATCTATCAAAATATAGACTACATCTTTACCATTTTCCACTACTGTTTCCGTAGGAACCTGACCTGATTTAGTCATTTTTACCACATTGAATATACTTAACTTATGTTTGACTGCATAAGACTTAATACTTATTTTTTCCATGATTATCCTACACAATTTATTTACTTTATATAAGGTATAATATTGCAATTTTCATAAGGATTACAACATGTACATTAAAAAACTTAACCCAATGATGCTAATGGTGCTCATCTCTCTTGCTTTTACTCAGTTTTCATTAGCCAAACCTGCCAATCAACTCAATGCTGATGTTGATGCATCCATCAAAAAATTTAAAAAAGAAGTTGAAGGTGGAGCGAAATTTCTTTCCCAGGTCAAAGGGTATCTTGTTTTTCCTTCTGTCATCAAAGGTGGATTTATCTTTGGTGGTGAGTATGGAGAAGGTGCACTACGTGTAAATGGTACTACAAAACACTTTTATAGTATGACATCTGCTTCTATAGGATATCAAGCTGGTGTTCAAGAGCATTCAGTCCTCATCGCTTTTATATCAGAAGCGTCTTTAAACAACTTTGTTAAAAGTAACGGATGGGAAGCCGGTGTTGATGGGGCTATCACTGTAGCAGACTGGGGGAAAAGTAAAGATATTACTTCTATAAGTTATGAAAAACCTATTGTTGCATTTATATATGGTGCAGAAGGTTTAATGTTAGGGGTAAGCATAGAAGGTACAAAATTCCAAAGAATAGTGCCTAATTAAATTTCTATTTCATAGTGTTTGATGGAGTACTCACTTTATCAAACACATTCAAATTCTTACTTCATCTTTTCAATTTACTTTTAAAAAGACTTCTAGTGACGTTCTTCATAAATTTTTCTTTTGAATACATTTATCATACTTGATTCAATTCTATTTTGTGTTATAATAAATGAACTTCAATTAAGGACAAGTGATGAAAATACTTAAATTTCTACCTCTGCTATTTGTTATGCTTTTAACATTTAGTACAACCTCCATGGCAACAATAAACTCTGCAAGTGAAATAGACAAGGATGCAAATGATGCACTCAAAACATTTTATAAAGAAGTCAAAGGTTCTAAAAAATATTTGGAACATGCAAAGGCCTATCTTGTCATCCCTGACATAAAAGAAGTGGGATTTTTTGTTGGTGGTAAATATGGCGAAGGTGCACTACGTGTAGGTAACTCTACTAAAGCGTATTACAGCATTACCTCTGCATCTGTTGGTTTCCAAATGGGAGCACAAGTCTATACTATGATCATAGCCTTTACTTCAGATGCAGCGCTCAATAAATTCCTTCTTCTAGATGATGATGAATGGGAAACAGATGTCGATGGTAAAATAGCCATAGCAGAGTGGAACTCTAAAGAAGAGCTTGACGATGTAGATTTTGATGATGACATGGTTGCTTTTATCTTTGATTCTGCAGGGATGATGGGTAGCTTTACTATGGAAGGTACCAAGTTTGAAAGAATCAAACCCTAATTAAAAACTAAACCTCTCTATACAAAAAACTTCTTGCAAAGCTTTTTTGAGCTTTGCAATTTTAAATCTTTCTCATACTATTCTAATAAATTTTTTATGTTATAATAAAATCAAACAAATTAAGGACAAGTAATGAAACTATTGAAAACTATATCCCTCTTATTGGCTATGCTCATGGCATTTAGTACTATATCTGTGGCAGAAGATACAGCAGAAGAAATTGATAATGATGCAAATGAAGCGCTGATGGTGTTTTATAAAGAAGTAAATGGTGGTAAAAAGTTTTTAGACAATGCAAAGGGTTATGTTGTTTTTCCTGATGTTAAAGAAGCAGGATTTTTTCTTGGTGGTAAATATGGGGAAGGTGCACTACGTGTAAATGGTGTTACTAAAGGGTATTACAGTATCACATCTGCATCGATGGGTATGCAAATGGGAGCACAACAATACTCTTTGATCATAGCCTTTACAACAGATCACGCTCTCAAAACTTTTATGCGTGATGATGATTGGGAAACTGAGATTGATATAAATATTGCTGTAGCTGAATACAATGCTGAAGAAGAAGCTGATGATGTTGATTTTGGTTCAAATATGGTTGGATTTGTATTTGATTCTGAGGGTATGATGGGTAACTTCTCATTTGAAGGTACAAGATTTGAAAGAATTACACCTGATATAGATTAATCGTTAAAACGATCTTTATAAGAACACTTCTGGCAAAGCTCTTCGATGGCTTTGCCCTCTTTAAATCCCTCTAACATATTTACAGCACGTTTTGAAGTTAAAATCTCATCAAACGTATATTCATGTAAGTCTCCAAGTTCTATGATGCCATCACAATCCAAACAACATGGTACTACCTTTCCACTGGACAAGATAGCCACATGTGACTGTAACCCCTGGCATGTACCATCTCCATATATCTTATTATTTAAAGAAGGCCATTCAAAGTAATTATCAAAATGTACAAGTACTTTAGAGGCCAAACGTATAGACTTTGGTCTCTCTTTGTAAATGCTGTTTAGACTAAGTTTGGTATTAAAAGTAGAAGATAATTTTTCAAACAATGTTTCATTAAATGCTCGTTCACTCATCATCTCATCTAAATTCCATACACGTAAATTAATAAACAGATCTTCTTTTCTTTCTAATTTTGCTTCACATAATGCAAGTACTGGGTTTATATATTGTTCAAAAGTTAAAGAGGTATCATTTTTATTAAAACTATTGAGTGAGATATTGATTTGTTTTACACAAGGGTGAAAAAGTGTATCATAAGAATGCTTCTTTAAAAAGTATCCGCTTGTTGTTAACATTGCTTTCAGTCCATGCTTATGTAGGACATCCAAGTAGGCATGAAGATTTGATTGTGTGAGAGGATCACCTAGCACGTGACATGCAATTTCATTGGTATATGCTTTGGCTTGCTTCACGATAGACTCAAAAAAATCTAGATCCATCTCTTTAGAGGGCAACTCTTTTGTAGGACAAAAGCTACAAGAGAGCCCGCATACATTAGTAAGCTCTATATAAATACGATAAAATTTCATAGGTTTTTATTTCATGCAAGCAGAAAGGTCAGTAATATTTTGCGCGCGTTTTACACATGGCATACGAGATTGTAGATCTATAAGTTCATCTTCTATTTTATCGAGCAATATATTTTTTCTTTTCTCATCCCAAAGGGTGATATAGTCATCCTGTTCTGTTCCTAATAGTGCTTTCATACGACTAAAGTGCTCAATACACTCATTGGCACTAAAAGGATCTTCTCCTGTCTGTAAACATGCACGGGTTTCACGTAAGGATTGCAACAAGTTAGGTAAAAGTTCTTTTTGTCTTTCATAAATATCTTTAGCAATATAATTAATGAATTTTTTTCTCTCTTTATCACTTATCTTACTTGTACCATAACTTCTATTATCCTCATTAAGATCAAAATCTGCCTCTTTTAAGATTTTGCAAAAATTTTCAGCCTTATACGTGTTCTTAGTTTTAATATTGTCTTTAATGAGGGCAAACTCTTGTACAGGATAATCTGGTACGGCACACTCTTCATCAGATGTATTAATATCAAAAACTGCTTTTGTTGCTACTTTCACATATGAAACATCTAAAACATGAGACTCCAACTTAAGTACTATATTTTTATATATACATTTCTTTATGCTTGTACCTTCCCACACATCACAAAGAATACCTGCAACATTTTCCTGACCTTTTTTTACTAAAGAAGCAGTTTCATCATGACCATTTGAACCTTTTTTACGTTCTAAAAGTTGTTCATTTTCAAAATCAGCAGTGATTACTGTATCTTTTGTCTGTTTTTCAAATCTTTTTACATGCTGTTTATGTTTAATAGCACCCGTAGTCAGAACCACACCGCTCTCTTCTTCTAATTTAATCTCACCCCACTCTTTAAAACGTAATTTTGCATTACCTTTTATACTCAGATTAGTTTCAGGTGTAAGTTGAGCTCCACCACTTATTTCATAAAGTACCATACCTGACTCTACATCAAAAGGATGTGTTCCCACTTCTGCTTGCAGCAATGTTGCGCTACCTATACAGGTAGCTACTAAAATTGTTTTGATCTGATGTCCAATAGACATAAACTTCCTTACCTATGATAATAATTAATTGAAGTATTGTAGCATAATTAGAAACTATAAGAGATATCTGTAAATATCATGTCGTTATCTTTAACAGCATCAAATCCTAACGACCCACCGATATAATCAACTATACCGATATTTGTATTGATTCCTTCAGCCAGTTCGTACTTGATCCAGGCTCTCTGAAAACCACCCTCATCC
>CAKZWP010000165.1:0-10898 GCA_937921845.1 uncultured Sulfurovum sp. | reverse complement strand
GACGAACAGCAAGCTTTAGGCGCTCAGTATGGTATACAAAGCATACCAACACTTATCGTGTTTAAAAATGGTAAAGAGGCTGATAGAGTTAGTGGTGCACTGGATGCAAGTAGATTACAAAACTGGGTTAGGCAGTCTCTGTAGATGAGTAAAATATTATTACTTGAAGATGATGCCAATCTGAATGATACGGTTACAGAGTTTCTAGAAGAGAAAGGGTATGATGTAGTAAGTGTCTATGATGGATATGAAGCACAAGAAAAACTTTATGAGAGTAAGTATGACCTGCTACTTTTAGATGTCAATACGCCTGGTATTAATGGTTTTGATCTTTTAAAAGAGGCTAGAGAGAGTGATGTGGTGGCACCCGCTATTTTTATCACTTCATTAGACTCGGTAGATGATTTAGAGAAAGGCTTTGAAAGTGGCTGTGATGACTACATACGTAAACCTTTTGCACTTAAAGAACTCCATATACGTGTGGATACACTCATTAAACGTGCTTTTTACCATGAATCTAAAGAGTTGATAGAGATTTCAAAAAATATCTCTTACGATATTAAGAACAATGAACTTATTATCGATGGTGAAATAGTATCTTTGGGACACAAAGAGTCTATGCTTCTTAAACTCTTTATGAAAAACGAGGGTGAGGTGATTGCTCATGAACGTATCTATGAACATTTGTGGGAATTTGATGAAGAGCCTAGTGATACGGCACTTCGTACTTACATTAAGAATCTTCGTAAAATCATAGGTAAGGAAAGAATTGTTAGTATCAAAAAACAAGGCTACAAATTCACTGCTGAGAAGTGAGAAGAAATCTCTTTTTAGATTTTTAACACTTTATGTAGCTATGGTCATATTTATGATCACGCTGCTCTCACTGTTTTATTATCAGAGTCAGGAAAAGCTGATGCTTTCTGATCAGCGAGCGATGTTGACCAAATATGCTTATATCCAAACAAAAAGACTTAAAGTATTGCATCATTTTTTTGATGAAAGAACAGAGTACCCTCGTGACCCCCGTTTCAAATCAGCGATTTACGACTTAGAACATATGAAAATATTTTCTTTACTTGAAGATGAGAATGTGCATTTTGATGATGAAGAGATATATATTAGTAATAATCATATACATTTAGTGAAGACACTAGATGATTTTTATCTGGGGACAAAGTATCTTATTATAGAAGTTGAAGACAGTGGTGCTTGGAGAGGGGAGATATGGAAAAACATCATAGGCTATGGTTTCTTTGCTTTTATCTTTTTTCTACTGTTTGGTCTCTACCTTGCTAAATTGTTTTTAAGACCAATGCGTGATTCTATTGTACTCTTGGATAGATTTATCAAAGATACTACCCATGAGCTTAACACACCGCTCTCTGCCATACTGGCAAACATAGAGATGATGGACACTGATGTCATGGTAGAGAAAAATAAGACCAAACTGGCACGTATTAACATTGCAGCAAAAACCGTTTCTGTACTTTACAAAGATTTAACGTATCTTACTTTAGAGCAGGAAAAAGAGAATCATGATGAAGAGATAGAGCTCACAGAACTCATCTATAACAGAGCAGAGTATTTTGCTGTCCTGGCACAGTCAAAACATATAGAGTGTAACTTAGACTTGGAAGAGGCTAGAATCACTATGGATAGACGTAAATTAACCAGAGTGATCGATAACCTAATTTCTAATGCGATTAAATATAACAAACGTAATGGTACAGTAAGTATAAAACTACGAGAAGGCATGTTGGTTATTTGGGATACAGGTATAGGTATGAATGAAGAGAAAATACCTTTTATGTTTGATCGGTATACGAGATTTAATAACAGTGAGGGTGGTTTTGGTGTTGGTCTGAGTATCGTTAAAAAAATACTAGATGAATATCATATCTCTATAGAAGTAGAGTCAAAAGAAGGAGAGGGTACAAGAATGGTGTTGAGATGGTAAAGCCTATAATTCTATGTTTAGTCTTGGTATCAGGAGTGTTCGCACAGGATGCATATGAACGTCATTGTGTTGAGTGTCATAAAGAGCTACCCACATCATTACAGCGTATGTTTATGCGTTACCTTCTTGTCTATAGTGGTGAACAAAATGTGAAAGCGGGAATGAAACATTATTTAAAATACCCTTTACGAGAGATCTCTGTTATGTCTGATCTATTTATTGACAATTATGGCATTAAAGAGAAAAGTAAGTTGAGTGATAGTGACATTGATGAAGCTTTAGATATATATTGGGATAAGTTTAAGGTTTTTAATAAGTTGAAGTAGTTACAATAACTGTGGATAAGGTAATATTATAAAATACAAAGGAAGAGAATGAAAAAATTAGTGACAGCGTTGACACTTGTGGCATTTGCTATGGTTAGTACACCTACAGTTGCAGACGCAAGTGTAAAAAAAGGGCAAAAGATCTATAAAAAGAAAATGCGAAAATACTGTGGTTTCTCAGGTGTGAGATTCGCAAGAGAGCATACTCAAGATGAATGGGAAGAACTATGGGAAGATGGTGAATTCCAAGCAGAAACAAAGAAAATTTGTCCTAAATTACCTCTGAAGAAAATTAAAAAATCATGGTGGGAACATGTGTATGAATTTAGCTATGAATATGGAGAAGGTGGGTCACACGTTCCAAAATGTTAATACTAATGTAACTTCTTGAAGCAGTTGTTAACCTTCTGCTTCTTTCTTTATACACTTCACAATACTTTCACAATTACATGATATGATACTTTATCTAAAAAATAAAAGGATTATAAATATGAATACTATAACTAAATTAGCGGTTGCTGCTTTACTTGGTATGACATTGTTTTCATCAACTGCATCTGCAGATGTGAAGAAAGGTCAAAAAATTTACCTTAAGAAGCTTAAAGCTCCTTGTAATATAGGTGGAGCAACATTTGCTCAAAAGCATACTCAGGATGAGTGGGAAGAAATCCATGAAGCCGGTAAGTTTGCAGATGAGGTAAAGAAGATCTGTCCTAAGGTAAAAAAAGTAAAAGCTAAATATATCCCACATGTATATGATTTTGTTTATGAGTATGCAAGTGATTCTGGTAATGTACCAGCGTGTTAAGCTTTTTTACTATAAAATAGAGGTGTAGATTTACTTCATGTAAATCTTCTGAATGTTAACAAACAAACTAAAAGGAATTAAAATGAAAAAATTTGCAATCACAATGTTACTTGCTGGATCTACTTTACTTATGGCTGACGGTGCTGCTGCATACGCTAAATGTGTAGGTTGTCATGGTGCTAATGGTGAGAAAAAAGCACTTGGAAAATCTGCAGTTATTACAGGTCAAGATGCTGCTAAAACAGTAGAACAACTTAATGGTTACAAAGCTGGAACACTTAATATGTACGGTATGGGTGGTCTTATGAAAGGTCAAGTAGCTTCTATGGATGATGCTACTATCAAAGCTGTTGCAGATCACATTTCAGCAATGAAATAAGTTTTTTAACTTTAAATTCAAAAGCCTTTTGGCTTTTGAATACATCTACTCTCTTTTCCTCTTAAAATCTATTTTATTTTTCATCTCAATACACTTTATTTAACTTAGATATTTCTATAGCTATGTGTAGAATTATGTTCTATTTAATTGTAGAAGTGTTTAAAAGTATTTAAAGGTGAAGGTGAAATATAGTAGATTTTATGGGTGAGCGAGAAGCCCACTGTTAGCTAAATAGATTAGCAAGCAGGTTCGTTACCTGTATCGCTTGCATACTCATATGCGAATTCAAAAAGATGTGGTGTCCATTTTTCTTTATATGTTTCCACTGTTGGACATACTTCTTTTACTTTAGCTTCAAAAGTTCCTGCTTTAAAAGCATCTTCCCACTCTTTTTGTTTAAATGTTGCAGCAAAATCTCCACCTGTCTTATCCCCACATTGACCTTTGATCTTTTTGCCATAGATCTTTTGACCTTTGTTGATGCTTCCTGCATCTACAGTTGTCGTGAGCATTGCAAAACCAAAAAGTGCCGTAAGAGCTAGTTTAGTTATATTTTTCATTTTATTCCTTTGATGTAAATAAGATTTTTTAGTATATCCTACTTATGATTATGTTCATATATAATATAGATGAATTTAATAAATTTTTTTTAATAGTCAAAAAAGTGACATAAATATTTATACTACATACTGCTTCCACATTTTCCCGCCTCACATTTCATCGGAGGTATTTCTTTTTTTGGTATCTGTTTCGTATTGTCCGATGAACATTTTGTACTTAATCTACCGGTCTCTTCAACACGTACGCATGCGTATAGCTCTTTGGTTGTCATCGATTTAAGTACGCATTCACGTCTACTGTCATTCTCTTCAAGCTGATTTAAAATGTTCATTTTCTTTTTTACCAGGACAGCAGAACCATCAACCATACTGGCACCACATTTGCCTGGTCCACATTTCATACCCCCTTCAGTAATTGATCCTTTTTGCTCTTTATCTGTACATCCTGACACAAGAAGTGCACTGAAGAGCAGTGTGATCGCTAGCGTTGATTTCATTTTGATTCCTTAGTTTTTTTTAATTGATGTTTCTCATACATTTCGTAAAAAATAGGAATGAGAAATAGGCTTAATATGGCAGAACTTACCACCCCGCCTATCATCGGTGCGGCGATACGTTGCATGACCTCGCTTCCTACACCTGTAGTGTACATGATAGGTAGAAGTCCTGCCAAGATGGCAAATACAGTCATAAGTTTGGGTCTCACTCTTTGTACAGCACCTTCATAAATGGCATTTGAGAGATGTTGTCTGTTAAAATCAGTGCCCATTTTTTTGTGCATCTCTTCGACACTTTCTTGTAAATAAACGATCATGACTATGGCAGTCTCTGCTGCAATACCCAGAAGGGCTAAGAATCCAACTATCACAGCGATACTCATATTAAACTGCAACATATCCAGGTAGAGTAGACCACCAAGCAGTGCAAAAGGCAGTGTGAAAAATACAATGAGTGTAGGCATCATTTTACCCAGTGCAAAATGAATAAGGATCAATATCAGTAAGAGTACGGTAGGAATTATCCATTTTATTTTTTTCATCGCTGATTCTAGGTATTCTGACTGACCTGCCCACTCCAGGTAATAACCTGAAGGAAGTTTGATGTTTTCTAAAGCTTTGACGGCTTGGGCTTTATATTTGACTGCACTCACTCCTGTTTGAGGGGTAATATAGATAAACGTTACAGGTGTGGCCATCTCACTCTTTATCACAGAGGCACTCTCTCTGTATTCTACTTTGGCAAAGGTAGAAAGTGGCACAAATCCAAGAGGCGTTTTGACTTGTATATTGCGTATGTCATTAAGATTACGACGCTCTTCTTCCTCAAAGCGAAGTGCGATAGGATAACGTTCTAAACCTTTATACATCGTAGTGATCTTTTTACCGCCGATCGCTGCAGATGTATATTCATGGATCAGTGCTTTAGAGATGTTATAACGCTGTAATGCCTCAGTATCTATATTGATATCTATGAAAAATCCAGCACTTGCTTGATCAGAGAAAACAGACTGTGTACCTTTAAGTTCACGGAGTTTTGACTCTATTTGCATCGCTACTGATTGTAGTCCCTGAGCATCCTTTCCATAGAGTTTGACACCCAGAGGGGTTCTTATCCCTGAGAGTAACATATCGATACGTCCACGTATAGGATAGGTCCAAGAATTTACGAGACCCGGTACCTGGAGTGCTTCTTCCATTTCTGCCATAAGTTTTTCATGTGTCATTCCTGGTCGCCACTGTGATTTTGGTTTAAAGGTAATGATGGTTTCAATCATACCAAGAGGTGCTGGGTCTGTTGCTGAATTGGCACGGCCTCCCTTACCGAATACTGTGGCTACTTCAGGGAAACTTTTGATGATCTGATCGGTTTTTTGTGTCAGTTCCTTACTTTGATCCACAGAGATACCATACGGTGTAACAGGCATATACATGACTGTTTGCTCATTGAGCATAGGCATAAATTCCCAGTTTAGCTTTTGGTAAAGAGGTACGGCAAAGGCTAATCCTCCAACGGCAAGAATAATAACGAGGTATTTGAGTTTTAAACCATAGATCAGGAGTGGATGATAAAGCCAAATGAAAAAACGATTGAGTGGATTTTTTGACTCGGGGATGATCCTCCCTTTTACAAAGTAGATCATCAAGACAGGTACCAGCGTGATGGAGAGTATCGCACCTGCGGTCATCGCAAATGTCTTGGTAAATGCAAGAGGATTAAAGAGTAATCCCTCTTGCCCAGAAAGTGAAAAGATGGGTAAAAAGGAGACGACTACAAGTGCCAGAGCAAAAAAGATAGGCCGTCCAACAAGTTGAGAAGACTTAACAATGATTTTGATACGTTCTTGATGATCGAGCTGCATACCTTTCTTCTCTTCTCCTTTATGTATGGCTTTGTGGGCATTTTCTATCATGACGATGGAAGCATCTACCATGGCACCGATGGCAATGGCTATACCTCCAAGACTCATAATATTAGATCCTATACCAAATAGTTTCATCATTAGAAAGGGTAGGGCTATAGTCAATGGAAGCACGATAAGCATAATAAGTGTAGAACGAAAATGCATCAAAAATAAACCGATGATAATAATGACGATAATACTCTCTTCAAACAGTGTGGTTTGAAGTGTCTCTATGGCTGCTTCAATGAGTCCTGAACGGTCATAGGTAGTGACAACGTCTACACCTTCTATCTGAAGTTCTTCCATTCTGGACTTGATGCGTTTGATAGCAGTGTAGACATCTTCACCATAACGCAGCATGACAATACCACCAACAACTTCTCCTTTTCCATCAAGGTCAGCCAGTCCACGTCTGGCAGCAGGTACCATCTCCACACGACCCAACTGAGAGAGTGTTAATGGTACACCATCTTTGGTCGTAACCACAAGTTGTCGTATCTCATCTAAATCTTTGATATACCCTTTGGCCTGTACCATCCATTCATACCCATTTTGAATGACGATTCGTCCACCGGTGTCGTTATTGTTGTCTTTGAGTGTTTGAGAGATATCTTTAATAGAAAGATCGTACTGAACAAGTGCATCGTTGTTCACAGTGATCTGATAGGTTGGAACAAATCCACCTATACTGGCGACTTCACTCACCCCATCTACACCCATAAGTGCGTACTTGTAGTAGTAGTCTTGCAGGGTTCGCAGTTCATCAAGGGTCTTGGTTTGAGAGGTGAGTGCATACTCATATGCCCAGCCCACTCCGGAAGCATCAGGTCCAAGTGTCACTTCCATAGTATCTGGAAGTTGGCTTTGTATGGATGCCAGTTGTTCAAGAACACGGCTTCTGGCCCAATAGAGGTCTGTACCTTCTTTAAAGATGATGTAGATCAGACCATTTTCATAGGTTGAAAAACCACGAACAGTTTCAATGTCAGAGATAGCGAGAAATTGTGAGACCAGAGGATAGGTTCCCTGGTCTTCGATGATTTCAGGACTTTGCCCTTTCCATGTCACTTGTACAATGACTTGTGGAGGTGAAAGATCCGGCAGGGCATCCAAAGGTGTATTTTTCATCGCCCAAATGGAACCTACTATGAGGAAGAGGGTGGTCATAAGAACGAGAAAACGATTTTTAACCGAAAGTGCTATAAGTCGTTCTATCATACTATAGCTCTCCTATAGTATGAGTGCAACGAGTTGCATGAGCCAACTGCTGACAAGCAACTAAATTGTAGTGCAAGCGAGGCAGTAAATGCCGAGTCGTGAGTTCTCCTAGTGGCAACGTAGGGTTTTGGGCTTTGCTCAAAATACGTCCCATGATTAGTATACACCGTTAATTTGTGCATCTGAGTCCATCATAAACAGAGCATTATTTACCAGTGTATCACCTTCTTTCAGACCTTGTATAATTTCATAATGTTGAGAATCCAAAGGTTTTATTTTGATGACTATAGGCTCATACTCTCCTTTAAATTCAGTTGCAAGAAAAGCATACCATATCCCATTTTTACGTATGGCAGCAGTACGGGGAATAACAAGACGACTTTTAGCATCGGCTGATGCATATACTTTAGCATACATACCAGGTTTTAGCAGCGCTTCGTCATTATCCAATAGCAGTCTTAATGTAGCCGTTGCTTCTTTGGGGTTTAGTTTAGGATAAAGTAGGGATTTTTTGGCTGTATATGTTTTATGTATACCTTTAGGCTTTACTGTAAAATGCTCAAGCAGTGAGAGCTTCTCTATCTCATCTTGATAGAGTTTTACTTCTATCCATACTTTCTCCAGATTTACGATCTGAAAAAGCTTTTTGTTCGTGCTAAAAGATGCACCTTGGTTAATGTTCTTTTCAAATATCCATCCTGATTGTGCTGCATAGAGTGTAGTAAATTCGTCGACCTTACGTGTACTCTTAATATGTTTTATCTCAGTATTACTTACACCTAAAAGACGTAGCTTTGTTTGTGCACTTTGAATCATTTGAGGTGAAGCGCGTTTTTTATCAAACTCTAAAGAGTGCAAGTAGTCTTGTTTTGCTTTGTATACTTCTGGAGAATAGACCTCTGCCAAGGCATCACCTTTTTCTACTTTTTTATAGAGTGTATCGGCAAACAGTTTTGTAACATAGCCCGAAAACCATGCATGGATATCAACTTTTCTTGAGTCTTCTGCGACGATATACCCATAGTTTATTTGTTCTTTGGCTGTAGTCATTGTTCTGACTTTGATGGTCTTGACATTAAAAAGCTGTTCTATGGTTGGGGTATGTGCTTTTTGAACTTCAGCCTGTAAAAATACCGGTAAGAGTAAAAGTAGGAGTGTTGCCTTCATGTGAGTAGGTATCATTACAGTTCTCCTATAAGAGATTTGAGTCTAGCTTGCGTACGAAGGTATTCAGCTTTAATAGAAGCACGTTCCTCTTCAAGTGCAAGTTTTTGTTCTAAGAGATTTGTGTAGGCAAACATGTCACCTCCGCTTTGAATGTTAGATTGACTCAGCTCAAACATATGTTCAAGTTGTGGCAGGCTTTCATTTTGGATAATATTATAGATCTGATATGCTTCAGTGAGTTTTGCATGCATAATGTCTATTTCACTCTCTAATGAGGATCTGTAATCTAAAGAAGCACTTTGTGCAGCCAAGACCTCTTTACGGGCTGCTTCTGAATTAAGTTTTTCTGAACCATATAGAGGTAGGGAAAAACCCACCGTCACAGAGGCATAGTCTGGATACTCTTTACGGTTAAAATAGCCTACTTTGACATAAGGATCTGGGGTAATACTTAGGTCATGTATGGCCTTGTTGGCATCCGCTACGTTTTTCTCAGAGAGTTTTTTGTGATAGTTTGGATTGTTCTGTAGTTTAGAGAGATAAGATCCTAATGATTGGGGACGTCTGATCTGTAATGTATCTGATACAGTTGATATTTTCCCCGGTACAAGGTATTTTAGTTTAGCCTTTTGACTTTTTAAAATAGTGTTATAACGTTCAGCTCTTATCTTTATTTTTGAAAGCATTAAATTTGCAGACATACTGCTTGTGTGACTTTTATTTTCAGTAGATGCATAGGCGGTATAGAGATCTATGTTTTGCTTTGCTACAGCTTTATATCGATTGACGATACGGATACGTTCTTCGAGTTCTTTTATCGTATAGGCAGTCATACGTATCTCTTCAGCCAGTGTGATTTTTGCTACTTCATAGGAGTCTAACATAACACTTTTTTGTGCTTGTGTAAAAGTTTTACGCGCATCGAGTTTGCCAAACCATGGAAATTTTTGTTTAAAGTTGATCGCATTGTACTGCATAGGCTCAAGGCTTCGGTTAGTAGGATCATCAAACTGTATATCATTGATAGTAAGAGAGAGGTCAGGGTTAGAGAAGTTTTGACTTATCTCTATACGTTCATCCATTGCAGACAGACGGTGCTCTATGGTTTGGAGTGAAGGATGATTTTGGATTGATCGGTCAATAAGTTGGTGAATACTTTGTCCGTGTAATAAGCCTACAGCTAACAATGTAAAAAGTACGATCCTCATAATATCTCCTATATTTTAGTAAATCTGTATGTATTCTAATGTAACTCTGTGTAGCACGTGTGCACGGCTAAAATTACAGACAAAGAAAACATCAAAATGTGCTAAATGTATAAAATATAATAAAACCTATAGATTTACTTGACATTAAAAATATATTTAGCTAATATACTCACATAAATTAAATGAGCACTTGTAAAAACCCTAGATATTTACATCGGACAAGGGCATTGCACATTTTTCTTAGTGATTTATTGTCTCCCCTATATTGTTAATAGAGAAGCTAAGAAGAAAGTCAATGTTGTAAATTACTCTAGGGTCTTTAGAGGTGCTAATTGACATAGTGTTGATATAGCTAAAGAGCTTTGCTCAAAAACTTTATTTAAATGAAAGGAAAGAATATGTCTCCAAGTTGCCCAATATCTACAAGAAGAGTTGACTCCAATATGGCAAGAGTTATCTCTTTCCAAGTAGCACTTTTTACTGTGTTACTTCTCATTACACAAGCGAGTTTCTTTGCATTGGTAATATTATTTGATTTTTTTATAAGAGCGCTACGTCTATCAAACTTCAGTCCATTTGAGATTTTTGGAAATTTTGTGCTTAAAGTGTGGGGTATTGCTCCTAAACTTTGTGATGAGTCACCAAAAAGGTTTGCTCTGTATCTTGGACTGGTGACTTCGTTGTTTCTTGTCATATTTTATTTTGCTGGTTTTGAAACATTTGCTACAGTGATAGCCGTTATTTTATTAATTTGTGCATTACTTGAGACTTTATTCGATTTTTGTATAGGATGTAAGCTATACTACGCAATACAAATCGGTAAAGGTCTTTTAGAAAATGATAGGAATATCAAGTAAAACAATTTATGCAG
>CAKZWP010000164.1:0-3157 GCA_937921845.1 uncultured Sulfurovum sp. | reverse complement strand
TGTGATACGGTAGACATCTAAAAGCAAGTCAAGCATAGAGGCTTGGGGAAACTTAGGGGCTTTGTTAAAACCGCCATCCTGGTTGTCAAAAAGTTGTTTGGCCTGGTCTGAAAACCTGTTAATGATGCTCAGGTCCAGTTTCGTGGCTTGTATCTTGTCTTCTTTGGGATTAAGAAAACGGAGTATCTCATCTGCTTTTTCAGTAAGCAGATCTTTTTCTTTGGCATATTTGTCAGAGATGACTTCTAGCAAACTTGAAAAACTCATCATCCCATAACGCGGTTCATCGGGTATGTAAGTTGCTGAGTAAAAAGGTTTTTGTTCTTGTGTTAAAAAGATGGAAGTAGGCCATCCTCCTGGACGCTGATTCATCAGTTGGTAGACTTCTTGAAAGTGTTTGTCTATGTCGGGACGTTCTTCTCTGTCTACCTTGACTGCAACAAAATGTTCATTCAGTATCTTTGCAGTGGCTTCATCTTCAAAAGACTCATGTTCCATGACATGGCACCAGTGACAAGAACTGTACCCTATAGAAAGGAAGATAGCTTTGTTCTCTTTACGTGCTTTTTCAAATGCCTCTTCTCCCCAAGGATACCAGTCCACAGGATTGTCAGCATGTTGTTGTAAGTAAGGGGAGTGCTCATTTTTAAGATGATTTGCCATTTTTAACCTTTATTGTTAACCAATTGTTGGTAATATTACACAGCTTATACACAAATAGTACAATAGAATACTATAAAAGTTTAATATAAAAGAGAAAAAATGAATTATTTAGCAAAAAAGTTACTCTTATTGAGTTTCATTTTGAGTGCATTTGCATCTGCAGGTTTTGACAGTGCATTGAAAAAACAGAAGTTTTTATCGCCGGATGAAGCATTTAAAGTCTCTGCTATGCTTAAAGATGATGCCATAGAAACAAAGATTATTATGGCAGATAAAATTCATGTCTATGAAAACACATTGTATTATAGAATCATTTCTCCTTCTTCTGTAGAACTTACCGTTACGAAACCAGAAGCACATGATTTTGATGGTGATATGGTATATGAAAAAGAGTTAATCGTAACAATTCCCACACAAGAGATAGAGTCTAAGGTCAAGGGTGATTATACGCTTGAGATAGAGTTTCAAGGATGTTCGGATGCAGGTATCTGTTACCAACCCATTAAAAAAACCTTTAACTTCAAAGGCGCAGAACTTGGTGTCTTTGATAAGATCTCCAAACTTGTAAAAGAGGGAAACACGGCGAAAATAGCAGATATACTGGTTAATGAAAGTTCAATCTTTATTTTGCTACTTTTCTTCATTTTTGGTTTATTGTTGGCATTGACACCATGTATTTTTCCTATGATCCCTATCTTGTCTTCTATTATCGTATCTCAGCAGGGAGGTGATGAAAAACCAAGTGTTGCGCAAGCATTTTTCACCTCTTTGGTGTATGTTGTTTCTATGGCTTTGACCTACACGGCTGTAGGGATTATAGCTGGACTCTTAGGTGCAGATATACAGACAGCAATGCAAACTCCTTGGGTCTTGACCCTCTTTGCAGCTATGTTTGTGGCTTTGGCATTCTCTCTTTTTGGATACTATGAGATAGGGCTTCCTTCTTCATGGCAGTCTAAACTTACAAAAGCCAGTGATAATGCACAAGGGAAAGGCATCATAGGAACTGCAATTATGGGACTTCTTTCTGCACTTATTGTAGGACCATGTGTAGCACCACCACTTGGAGGTGCTGTACTGTTCATCTCTCATACAGGAGATGCCTTTTTAGGTGGCGCAGCACTTTTTATTATGAGTATAGGTATGGGTATGCCGCTTCTACTTGTAGGTATAGGTGCTGGTAAATTTATGCCAAAACCAGGTGGCTGGATGACTGTAGTGTCTCAAACATTTGGTGTGATGATGTTGGGGCTTGGTATCTTTATGCTTTCACGCATACTCCCAGACAGCCTTACGATGATACTTTGGGCATTACTATTCATAGGTTCGGCACTCTACATGGGTGTATTTAATCCTAGCAGTGCAACGCATGGGGCAAAGAAACTTTTCCAACTCTTGGCTATGGTTTTTTTACTCTATGGTGCATCGCTTTTCATTGGCGGGATAAGTGGTTCGACTTCAGTGATAAGACCATTTGAAAGATTTACCCAGCTTGATGGCGGCGTGGCAAAGACTGTGCTTATGAGTTCAGGAAAAGGACATAGAGGCTATAGCATAGAACGTCTTATGAACGAAGTGCGTGCATCAGATAAACCAGTCGTTGTTGACTTTGGTAAAAAGTCTTGTACAGCGTGTACAGAACTTGATGAGATCACTTTCCCAGATCCAAGAGTACAAGAACATCTTCAAAAGTTTACATTTATTAAAATTGACCTTACAGACAATACCGATGCAGATAAGGCACTACTCAAAAAGTATGAACTTTTCGGTACACCGAACATTATCTTCTTTGATACAGATAATAACTATTTAGCGGAAAAAAGTTTGACAGGGTTTGTTCCACCTGAAGATTTTGCGAAACATTTGGAGAGTATCTTACAATAAAATTGAGAGAGTCTCTAATGTATAGACTCTCTAGCTATCTATGGTAAAGAGTGTATTGGTTTAGTCCTCATCGCTACTGTCAGTCGTATAGACACCAGTAAGTTTTTTCCAAATGATCGAAGCGTTGAGTCCAAACCAAATTAGAAGTCCTACGCCTATAGTGGCAGCCCAACCAGCTTGTTCAAATTCAGCAACGTTGATAAGGTTATACTGTTGTAAACCCCAGATAAATGCCGCAATAATAATGACTGTGATGATAGCACCGTAATACTTCAAACTCTGGAAAATTGATTTGATAGCCAGTAACCAAAGTGCAAGCATAATGAGTATAGCAAAGGGTTTAAATCCTGAAAGTATGTCATCTACATTTGAGATGTAGTGTATAAAGTGGTGTCCGCTAGGATTCCATGTACCAACTGCAAGTGCCATAGATAAAACAAGTGTTACCCACCAGGCTAAATGGGTAACTTTTTTACCACCTTTTGTTGTCGTTGTATTGGTAAATACATTTGGGATCATACATACTTCCTTGGGTTAATGTTAAAATATTATAGCCAAATCTTTTTTTAGCTATAATGTCATTATTACTGTGAGTGCATCACAGAATTTA
>CAKZWP010000163.1:0-8659 GCA_937921845.1 uncultured Sulfurovum sp. | reverse complement strand
AAACCCTAAAGCTTCGAACCAAGAGGATACAAAATCACAAAAAATTAGAGTTTACACTCTCCAAGTTCTACTTCTCTATACTCTACATCCATCAACTTACATGCACGTTTCATGATACCTTCCTGGGTAAATCCAAACTTCTCAAAAAGTTGCTCTGCCGGTGCTGATGCTCCGAAGCTTTCCATACCAAGTACATCATCTGCATAACGGTAAAATTCTGTTGCTGTAGCTGCTTCAACTGCCAGTACTTTTGTACTTGGGTCAACTACGGCTGCTTTATACTCTGCATCCTGTTCGTTAAAGAGATCAAGACACGGAACAGAAACAACATTTGCTTTGATGCCCAGCACTGCTAGGTGACATGCCGCTTTTAGACAAGGCATCAATTCTGATCCTGAAGCCATAAGTGTAAAGTTCGCATCTTTTCTTTTTTTGACGATGTATGCACCTTTGCTTACTTCCCCAAAATCTCTTTTTGGTTTAAGTGTTTTAAGTTTTTGACGACTCAATACAAAACCGTGTGGTGCTTGCATAGTCAGTGCTGTTCTCCATGCTTCTATATTTTCAGTTGCATCTGCCGGTCTCCATACATAGAAGTTTGGCAATGCTCTAAACTGAGAAATGTGCTCGATAGGCTCATGCGTAGGACCATCTTCACCTACACCGATACTGTCATGCGTCCAAACAAAGAAGTTTTGGATGTTTGTCAGTGCCGCGATACGCGCTGATGGTTTGAGGTAATCAGAGAATACAAAGAATGTTGCATTAAATGGAATCGTTGTACCATAAAGTGCCATAGCATTGGTGATAGCAGCCATAGAGTGCTCACGGATACCAAAGTGCAGGTTTCTTCCTTTAGGGAAGTCTCCCATATCTTTTAACTCAGTTTTGTTTGACGGTGCAAGGTCTGCTGAACCACCAAGGAAAGAAGGAACAGCTGCTGCAATAGCATTGAGTATCTTACCGTTTGAGTCTCTTGTTGCCATCGCTGCATCTCCAGAAAAATCTGGGAACTCAATAGCAGAAAAATCTGGATTTAGAAGTTTTTCCAGAGCTATATTTTGCTCTATAAGCGGTGCTTCTTTTTGTCTGTGTATCCACTCTTTCTCTGCAAGTTCACCCTGCTCTAAAGCACATCTGAATCTGAGTAAAACATCTTCTGGAATTTGAAAGAATGCTTCTGGATCAAAACCTTCTTTAGCTTTTGACTCGGCAATAATGTCATCACCAAGAGGTGAACCATGAGTATGATGAGACCCTTCCATGTCACCTGCCCCCTTCCCGATGATAGTGTTTGCAATGATAATAGTAGGTTTAGTCGCTGTTTTTACTTCTTCTAATGCTTTTTCGATATCATCATAACAGTGCCCGTTGATCTTCATTACGTTCCAGTTCTGTGCTTCAAAACGCTTTGCAACATCTTCACTCCAAGCGATGTTTGTATCACCCTCGATAGTGATCTCATTGCTGTCATAGATAAGTACCATGTCTTTAAGCCCTAAGTGTCCGGCAAGTGCACAGGCTTCATATGAGATACCCTCTTGTAAGTCACCATCACCACACAAACAATATACTTTATGGTCTATCAGTTCACAAGTCTCCGAGTTTACCTGGTTAGCTGTATAAGCTTCTGCCATAGCAAAACCAACGGCATTTGCAATACCCTGACCCAAAGGACCTGTAGTGATCTCTATACCATCAGTATGTCCATACTCTGGATGACCTGGTGTTTTAGAATCTAATTGACGGAAATTTTTTAAATCATCAAGAGTTACATCGTAACCCCAAAGGTGTAAAAGTGAATAGATCAGTGCAGAAGCATGTCCTCCTGAGAAAACCAAACGGTCACGGTTTAGCCATTTAGGATTTTTAGGGTTATGGCTCAGTTTTTCACTCAAAACTACTGCGATATCTGCAAGACCCATAGGTGCACCCGGGTGTCCTGAATTTGCTTTTTGGACCGTATCAGCCGCTAAAAACCTGATCGTATTTGCCATCTTTTTACGCATAATGTTTTGCTCTGTCATTGCCATGGTTATTCCTTTAGTTGTGTCTGTGTAAATATGTGTTCATCAAGGGTTGTAAAGCTGTTTGCAACTTCTCATCAAAGTCTTCAAATCGTCTTTGTAAATCTTTTGCCAAAGTATCTGCTTCTTCAACAGTCTTCTCCAGTCCTAAAAGATTGACAAAGCTATTTTTATCGCTATCATTTCCTGTGGTTTTACCCGCTTCTTCATCACTCTGTGTCTCATCTATAATATCATCTTGTATCTGAAATAACAATCCCAAATCAATTCCGAAATCATATAGTGCATCTTGTGCTTTCTTTTCAAGCCCTACGATAACTGCACCCATCTGTAAAGATACAGCAATAAGTTTGGCTGTTTTATTTTTATGCAGTGTTTTTACTTGTTCAAGTTCAAGGGGTTTGTTTTCAAAATAACAGTCTATGGCTTGTCCAAGTACCATACCACGACTGCCGCCATCACGTGCAAGTAACTCTACAAGTTTGATCTTGACATCTTCACGAAGTGGTGCTTTGGCAATGAGATAAAAAGCATCGGTGTTCAATGCATCTCCAGCAAGTATAGCAGTTACCTCATCAAAACGTTTATGTAAAGTTTGATGTCCACGACGCAGATCAGCATCATCCATGGCAGGAAGGTCATCGTGTATAAGAGAGTACGTGTGGAACATTTCAAGTGCAAGTGCTACAGGTAAAGCAGAGTTGTAAAGCATCGGTTCATAAGCATCAACAATGTTTAACAGTAACATAGGACGAAAACGTTTTCCACCAGCCGTTAGCATTACACCCAGTGCTTCTTCATACACAGGGTGGAAGCTTGGTACTTCTGGTAAGTTTTCGTTTAGATACGTTTCGAATCTTTTCATTTACACTCTCTAAAATAAATTGATAAAATTATACCTTATTTGGCTAAAATAAGCATATGAAAAGAGAAACACAATTAAAACTTATAGTTTGGATAAAAAGAGTAGTGGGATTTACGGCCATAGGGATATGGATGGTTATCATTTATACTATTTCACAATCTCCTGCACCATTTATAGAACAAGCACCCTACTGCATGGGTAGTACCATGCTTATTTTTGGCTTACTTACCGCTGTATATAAAGGGTTGGACCATTGGAGTTTAGCACATAAAAATCGCTAGAGCTTACACTTTTTAGCGATTTGTGCTATCTGTTCATCTAAGGTAAGATTCTCTACATCGATGACAACATCTGCCAGTTTTTTATAGGCTTTTTCACGTTCTTTATAGAGTTTTCTAGCCTCTTCTTCTTGTGAAAAAAGTGGACGTTTTGCCAATTTATTTTCAGCGTTTTTCGCTGTTTTCAAGCGGTTATGTATCCACTCAAATGAAGCATCAAGCAACACTACCGTACCAAGTTTTTTAAGGTTATCCACCTTGTAAAAACCGCCACCACACGAGATAAATGTACCTGTGACACATTTTTCTATCCAGTTTGCCGTTTCCTGTTCCTGTGCTCTAAAATAGGCTTCACCTTTTTTGGCAAAGATCTTTTTGACTTCTTTTTTCTCTTTGGATTCTATAAGATCATCTGTGTCTATGATATAGGTACCGTATTTTTTTGTAAATGCACGTGCAGTGGTACCTTTACCTACACCCATGAAACCAATAAGGATAATATTCTTTTTCAAAGTTCATACCATGTTATAGCGATCTATAATTTTTGAAAGACGTTTACGTAGGTTTTTCAATGCATCAATGGCATTTTCACCTTCTGCCACAAGAGATTCAAACTCATCAAATTGTATTTTAGCAACCCAACCGATCTTCGTATGTTTTTTAATCCCTACAAAACGTACTTCACCAAAGTGTTCTTTTGCCATTTTATAAATACGCTCGATTCTTTCATCTAAAGTTTTTACCTCTTTATTACTCATCTCTATCCTTTGTTCAAATTCAAAAAGTCCTATGAAAGCTTTACCTGCAATGGAACTTTCACTTTTTGATATAATTATATCATATCAAAAGAGCAAATGTATTACAAAAGGATTACATGATGAAAAATATACTGATTACAGGTGTGAGTTCCGGACTGGGTGAAGCCTTGGCCAAAGCATATTTGGAAAATGGAGACAATGTCTATGCCATAGGTAAAACCATTCCAAAAAAACTTGACCGTTTTCCCCATTTTTTCTTCTTTCCCTATGATCTGAGTGAAACCTTTATGATTCAATCTACACTTAACGAATTTCTTGCACACCGTTCATTTGACATTGCGATCCTCAATGCCGGAGTGTTGGGTGAGATACAGACACTCTCTCAAACAGAACTGAATGATATTAAAAATGTGATGGAAGTCAACGTCTGGGCCAACAAAGAATTGATAGATACCCTAAATGCACATGCACAGGTAAAACAGATCGTAGGCATAAGTTCAGGTGCTGCGATCAATGGATCTAAAGGTTGGGGTGCATACTCACTCTCGAAGTCAGGTCTCAACATGTTACTGAATGTCTATGCCAAAGAGTTACCGGAGATCCATTTTACCTCACTGGCACCCGGCATCATAGATACGCCTATGGTTCAACATATTATTGATGAAGTGAACGATGATATATATCCTTCAGCAAAAAAACTCAAAGAGGGGAATATACAAACACCAGAAGAAGCAGCCAAACATCTCATCGCCCTATTCCCTCAACTTTTAGAGTATGAGAGTGGAATTTTTTTAGATGTAAGGACGATGGAGTAATTAAAGAAATGATTTAGTGTGCATTAGATTTTGTCTTTAAGTCTTAAAGGACTAGTAAGTCTAGTTCGAAAGGCTTGAAGATGAAATATGATGTGCAATAGATCATTTATACTTTTATCTTTTGCCATTCACCTTTGTCAAAGGTCCTCCATAGCCATATGGCTTTCACGAACGTATCTGATATCATCGCGACATACACCAACAAGATGGATTCAAAATACCAACTTAACACAAAAGCAGGAATGATACGGACAAACCATACAGAAATAAGATTGATCTTCAACGTTCGCTTGGTATCTCCTGCCCCTCGCAAAGCTCCAGAGAGGACAAAATTATATGCCAAAGGAATTTGTGACAATCCTACAATACGCAAATAGAGACTCGCTTCTTCAATAGTCTGTGCATCATCCGTAAAAAACCACACGATCTTCTCTGGCATAAATATCATAAAAAAAGAGAGAAAGAACATGAACCCAACGGTGTATTTGAGTACGAGAAGGACATCTTCTCTAGACTGTTCAGGTTTTTTGGCACCTAAACCCTGTCCCATGAGTGCCATCGCAGCAATGGTAAATCCAATACCCGGCATGAAAGCCAATCCTTCTACCCGCAACCCTATCTGATACCCGGCTAACACTTCTGTACCGTACTGTGCGATGATCACCGTAAACAGCATAAAACTTCCAAACGTCAAAGAACGTTCAAACGAAGCGGGAATACCCACTTTAAGTGCACGCTTTAAGAGTGATTTAGAGTAGTGCCAAGCAGGTACATAGGGAGTTTTATGTCTAAGGTAGAGATACATATAGACGATCAGTTCTAAGATGTTGACTATCACTGTACCTACGGCTGCACCCATCACACCCAGTTCCGGGAATCCATAATTACCGAAGATAAACAGATAGTTTAAAAATACGTTGAGCATGATAGAGGCTATCTTGATCTTCATAGGTGTCTTTGTATCTCCTGCAGAGTTAAGTGCAGTTACAAAAACCAGTTTCATAAAGACAAACGGCAACATCCACGTAAGCATTTGCACATAATCTTCACCCAGTGCTATAACTTCTGGTACAGTACCGAACCATACATAGACATTTGATGCAAAAAAATACCATAATCCCATAAAAGGTAAAGAGAGAAAGAAAGCAAACTGAAGTAAGGTTGAAAGTCCTGTAGAAGCACGTTTCATATGCCCTGCTCCCACAAATCGCGAGAGTACCGCAGAAGTACCTATATGCAGTACGGTAAGAATGGCAAAAAGAAACACCAGCGACTGTAATCCAAGTCCTACTGCTGCCACAGCAAAAGCAGAGATACGCCCTACCATGATAAGGTCAGTGATGACTTGCAACATATCTAGCAACGAATTCACCGCTGCAGGGATAGAAAGCTTGAGTATTTTTTGGTGTTTTTTAGGAAAAAATCGTATCAAAGAGAGACATTAGCCTGTAATTTGTGCAACATACGCATAAAGTAAAACAACGGTCAAAGAAGCTGTAGCCATCATCCATGTGAAAGCTACAAGCATTTTACCTGCATTGAACATTTGTCTATATTTGTAAAGGAGAATAGGAAAAATGACCAGTGCCACAAACACTGGAAAATACATCACCGGACTCACACCATACTCTTCTATAGCGTATCCTACTGCTATAAATGAAGTATAGA
Source organism: uncultured Sulfurovum sp. (assembly GCA_937921845.1). Classification (GTDB taxonomy): domain Bacteria; phylum Campylobacterota; class Campylobacteria; order Campylobacterales; family Sulfurovaceae; genus Sulfurovum. The sequence goes on along the minus strand of CAKZWP010000163.1, from coordinate 2,248 downwards.
CAATAACGTACACGATAGAGAGTACCACCATCTGTACAAGCATAAAGAGGACTTTGGCGCCTGCTTTGTTTTTTTCATCGTTGTAGTGTTGCATATTTGTATCCCTCTATCGTATGATTTCGGAATTATAGCACATCGTTTGTTTCTATATCTTATTTAGATACATCCCGTGATTCACGTTTCATGCATATGTCATTTTCGATACGAAAGACAAAAGTAGAAAACCTTATAAAGTTATATATTTTATAAGGTTTTCACAATAAGATATTTTCTTCTTCTATTTTTTCAATAACCGTAAATTGTTGACTTAATAACTCATTTACTATGATGATATTGTCTTCAAGTAATAGGGCGCTATAACCTTTTAATTTCTTATTACTGATTCTTAATTTTACAAGTGTTACAATGATTATATAAGAGTTATAAACTCTCTTATCTTTATAACTCTAAGCAACATAGGTTGTATGACATATATATTATAATTTTAAGGAATGCCAATAATGCCGTATAAAAATATAACGCTAGAAGAAGCACATAAATACATAAAAAAAGAGATACACAAAGAAATAGACAATCATCGTTATGAACATGATGTTTTTTATCAGGCAGTGGAAGAGGTTTTATTATCTATCGCACCACTTTATCTTGCGGATGAAAAATATGCAAAACATAACATTATCAGAAGATTAGCGAATCCTGACAGAATTGTAAAGTTTAAGGTTGAATGGTTGAATGATAATAACGAAATTCGGGTCAATACCGGATACAGAATTCAGTTTAATAATTCAATAGGACCATACAAAGGAGGCCTTCGTTTTCATCCAACGGTCAATGAAGGAATTTTGAAGTTTTTAGGGTTTGAACAGATTCTTAAAAATGCACTGACCGGACTGCCAATAGGCGGTGCTAAAGGAGGAAGTGACTTTGATCCAAAAGGTAAAAGCGACTTTGAAGTGATGAAATTCTGTACGGCGTTCATGAGAGAACTACATAAATACATTGGTCCACGTATGGATGTTCCTGCGGGAGATATCGGCGTGGGTGCCAGAGAAATAGGATACCTTTTTAGTGAGTACAAAAGAATCACGACGACTTTTGATGGTGTTTTAACCGGTAAACCTTCTTTCTTCGGGGGCTCTCTCGGGCGTACAGAAGCTACAGGCTATGGTACGGTTTATTTTACTGAAGCTATGCTTGAAACGGAAAATAAAGAGAGCCTTCAAGGTAAGGTTTGTACTGTAAGCGGTGCGGGGAATGTAGCACTTTATGCCATCGAAAAGCTTCTACAGATAGGGGCCATTCCTGTTACATGTACAGACTCAAGAGGAACGGTTTATGATGCTAGAGGTATAGATATAGAATTTTTGAAAGATTTGAAATTCAACCGTAGAGGATCTTTGGAGGAATATATTGTAAAACATCCTGAAGCAATTTACATTCCTGTATCAGAATATCCAGAAGGAGGACATGCGGTATGGAATATAGAGTCTTATGCCGCTTTCCCTTGTGCTACACAAAATGAGTTGACTGCACTTGACGCTAAAAATTTGATTGCAAATGGTTGTGTCAGCGTGAGTGAGGGGGCCAATATGCCATCTACTCCGGAAGCCATAGCAATCTTTTTAAAAAATAAAATCTGTTTTGGTCCAGCTAAAGCAGCTAATGCAGGTGGCGTAGCTGTAAGTAATTTTGAAATGAGTCAAAATGCCTCTATGCTAAAATGGAGTTTTGAAGAGGTGGATACCAAACTTAAAACGACAATGTATGATATTTGTCATAATATCGCTGCGACCGCTAAAGAGTATGGTGTTGAAGGAAACTATGTGGATGGCGCAAATATTGCAGGATTCAAAAAAGTTGCTGATATAATGATTGCTGAGGGAATATAGAATTATTTACTTGATACAACAAACTATTTATGAAAACCTTATAAAGTTATATATTTTATAAGGTTTTAAAACTAAGGTATTTAGTTTTTGTTTCGTTTCTACTTTTTCTTAATAATGGATGTTGCATTTATTTCTTCTTTAAGGCTTCTCTCTTCATCTCTTTTTCAATCATTTTCTCTGTGACAGATGGTCTTCCAGAAAAAACAAAGACTCCCAAAGCATGAAAAAATACACCGATGCCCCATCCCATGAGCGGCCACTTGAACCATAGGTATTGGGTGGATGAACTTAGGTTTATAATGATAAGTAAAATAGATACAGCTATGTAAACTGATAAATGAATGTAAAATCCAAATTTT
>CAKZWP010000162.1:0-10963 GCA_937921845.1 uncultured Sulfurovum sp. | reverse complement strand
ACTCACAAGTAGCTTTAATGAATGCTATGATAGGATTTAAAATTCTAAATATAGATACCATACAAAATATCATTAAGGGTGCATAATGACCATTAACCTTTTACAAACGCCTGAATATCGTACACTCATCCAGTCACATATCTTTGAAACCATTAAATATTTATTTGACAAAAATCAAGAATTTGCACTGGCATGTGAAGTAAAACATATCACATTTACACCGGAATTACCTTCGGAGATCAAAGACTCATTTGATGATACGGTCCTCTTTATATTGAGTGGTTTTACCTTTGAAAGTGCTCAGTTAAATGAAGAGTATTTCTCTTTTGAAGCGGGTTTTGGAAGTGAGAATTTTGGATCAACGGTATCGTTACCGCTACTTGCTATAAAACAGCTTTTTGTAGGGGATAATCCCATTGTCATTAATCTTGCGAATCCTGTTGGAGAGAGTGAAAAGAAAAAAGAAGGAAGTGCATCCAAAAAATCTTCAATGGAAGCACTTTTAAATAATCCTGAGAATAAAAAACTCCTCAAGAATAAAAAATAGAGTCTACTCTTAGCAGCGACCCGCTAAGATGTAATTTACTACATTATCTACATATGCATTGTGTTTATTCTCTTTAGAATAGACGATAAAGAATTTACGTGACATTGTATACCCTCTGAGTCTTGCTTCAAAAAGCTCACCATTGGCAACTTCATCCATAATAGCATATTTTGACAAGATAGATACCACAGGCTGAGCTGGATTTCTATCACTCTTCTTAAGTGTTTGAAGTACACTAGTAGTGTTACTTACTTCAGAAAGTACATTAAAACTTTTACAAGAAACACCTAACTCTTCAAATACTTCCTGTACAACTTTTCTTGTATGAGAACCCTCGTCTCTACAAATCCAGTCAAAATCATATAACTCTTCTGTTTTCAGTGTTTTGTTTATAGGTACATTACTTACAACTACAAGCTCATCTTCCAACCATTCTCTGTAAATAAGATCTTGATCCATTATAGGTGATTCAATAAGACCCACATCTAATTTTCTATCTTTCAATTTTTCTATAATGTTGTCACTTAGATCGATATCTAAATTTACACTGTTGTTGATCGCTTCACCAATCGTATTAAGGCATTGTCCAGGGATAATGTATGTACCTATAGTATATGAAGCACCTAACTTAAATGTGATCTCTTTATTGATGATTTTAAGTATATCATGTTCTGAAGAGATGATCTCTTTTTCAAGTCTTGTTGCTATCTTATAGAGCTCTTCACCCTCATTGGTTAATTTAATACCGTTCTTTTTACGCTCAATAACCTTACATGCCAGGTATTTTTCAATAAATTTAATCTGTTGTGTTACCGCAGGTTGTGAAATCCCTAACTTAGCAGATGCTTTAGAAAAACTTCTTTCACGTGCTACAGTTAAAAATGTCTCTAACTTTACAAAATCTTTTAACATTTAATTGTGTCCTTATTCTAAACTAATTCTTAATATATAAATATATAAGTTAATAAAGTCATTATATCTGATTATACTTAATCTAACATAAGTTATTCTTATTAGAATAATTCTATTTTGTATAAAAAACCTAAATTTACCCTTTATGGCACTTCTAATCAATTAAAAGGTATAATTAATACTATACAGGAGCACAATTACGTTATGGAAACAATTTTAAATGCACTAAACCCATCACAACGGGAAGCCGTCGAACATATTGATGGTGCGATGCTTATCCTTGCAGGTGCGGGGAGTGGAAAAACAAAAACACTGACTACTAGACTTGCTTACCTTGTAGGTGAAGTAGGTATAGACCCGGCAAACACTTTAACACTTACTTTTACCAATAAAGCTGCTGCAGAAATGCGGGAGCGTGCACTTAAACTGATGCCTGCAAAAGTCTCTTACCCTCCACTTTTATGTACCTTCCATAAATTTGGCTTGCTCTTTTTAAAATTTCATATTGAAAAACTGGGCAGAAGCAATGCCTTTGTCATCATAGACAGTGACGATAAAAAACGCCTTTTACGTTCTATAGCCAAAGAGTTAAAGGTGGATCTCAATATCTCATTCATCGCTTCTGAAATTTCAAAATACAAAAATTCACTCCTCTCTCCTGAACTTGTTTTAGAAAAAGCTGAGTTGCCTGACTACAAACAAATAGCCAATATCTATGTCAAATACCAAGCAAATATTGAAGAGAACAACCTTGTAGACTTTGATGACCTCCTCATGCTTACCCACAAAATACTCAGTGAAAATAATGCGCTGAGAGAAGAGACAAGTAAACGTTACCAATACATAATGGTCGATGAGTACCAAGATACCAATGAACTACAGTTTCAACTTCTTGAACTGCTCTCCTCTGAACATAACAACCTCTGTGTTGTAGGTGATGATGATCAGAGTATTTACGGGTGGAGAGGTGCAAACATTCGTAATATCTTAGAGTTTGCAAATAATTTTGAAACATGTAAAACAGTAAAACTTGAAACAAATTACCGTTCCACTGAACCTATACTCAAAGCTGCCAATACACTCATAGAACACAATTCAACACGTCTAGGGAAAAAGCTTACTTCACATAAAGGATCGGGTCAAGAGGTCAAACTCCTTCACTCACTCGATGAATCTATGGAAGCCAAAGCCATCGCACATGAAGTACAAAAACTGCTTGATGAGGGCGCGGACCCGGACGAGATAGCCGTACTTTACCGTATCAATGCGCTTTCACGTTCACTTGAAGAAGGTTTTACCAAAGCAGGTGTAGGTTTCAAACTCATCGGAGGTATGCGTTTTTATGAACGTGCAGAGATCAAAGACCTCATCTCTTACTTAAGGGTTCTTTCCAATCCACATGATGACTTTTCTCTTATACGTATTATCAACAAACCCAAAAGAGGTATAGGAAAAGCATCCATAGAAAAGCTGCAAAAAGCTGCTTTTGATGCCCAAATATCACTTTATGAATATATAGATAAATCAGTTCAAGGTGACCTTCCTACTGTCATTAGTAAAAAAGTAGCCACTGCCTTGGGTAAACTTGTCGAAGATATCAAATTTTTACAAGAAGCCTTGGAAAATGAACTTGGTAACTTTATCTCTCTCTTTGAAGAGCGTATCAAACTCAAAGACCATTATGCCGGTATGGTTGATGGCTTTGACCGTATCTTGAATATCGATGAGTTTTATGGGTATTTTAGAGATGCCGTGATCAAAAATCCTGACCTTACACTTGATGAGTTTCTCAATGACATCTCTCTGCAAAGTGACCAAGACCAGGTTGAAGAAGATACCATCACCATCATGAGTATCCATGCGGCTAAAGGACTAGAGTTTGAACACCTTTTTGTCATAGGTCTTGAAGAAGAGTTCTTTCCTCTACTGGGCGAAGGCTCTAATATGGAAGAAGAACGTCGTCTAGGCTATGTAGCGATCACCAGAGCAAAGTCAGATCTTACACTTTGTTATGTTGACAGTCGTTTTTACAAAGGTCGCCGTAAAATGATAGACAAGAGCCGTTTCTTAGGTGAAGCCGGACTCATTCAGGAGACCAGTCTCAAGATCACTAAAAGTTCTGCTTTCAAAAAAGGAGATCTGGTTAAACACAAGATCTTTGGCATTGGACGTGTTCAGGCTGCCAACAAATCAGGTAAAGAGTATAAACTGCTTATTAACTTTGGTGGGAACAAGAAAGAAATATTAAGTTCATTTGTGCAAAGTATTTAATCTTATATATTTGTAATATTTTTTCAATTACCCTATATTTGAACTGTGGTAGTGTTTCTCCCTTCATTTTTTAGAAAAATGAAGCAAAAATCGTCGTATCTCTCGAATCGCTAGATTTTCTGGCACTAAATGCCGATACCTCCCGTCGCTAAAGCGAAAGTGGGGTGCATGGGCGTTCGAAACGACAAGGCACACTGCGTGTGATTAAAAAGTGACTACTAAAGGAAATCAACTGTGAATCGATTATTTGTCGTAAATAAACCTATCTTCCGTTCTTCTAATGGATATATGGGTTATGTCAAACGTAAATACGGAACAAAAAAAGTAGGGTTTTCCGGTACGCTTGACCCTTTTGCCACAGGATGCCTCATCGTAGCTACAGGACAATACACCAAACTTTTTCAATACCTCAATAAAACGCCTAAAAGCTATAAAGCTACACTATGGCTAGGGGCAAACTCTCCAAGCCTTGATATAGAGAAGATAGATAGCATTAAAGAGGTACCAACCTTTACAGAAGAAGAAGTAGAGGAAACTTTACTCTCTCTCAAGGGGGAACTCAGCTATTACCCACCAAAATTTTGTGCTAAGAAGATCAATGGTAAACGTGCCTATGAACTTGCACGTGAAGGTTTGGAAGTAGAACTTAAAACCATCACCTCTACCATTTATGACATTAAACTGCTGAACTATAATCATCCTTTTGTACACTTCGAAGCCAAAGTCAGTGAAGGTACCTATATACGTAGTCTAGGTGCGCTTGTCGCAGACAAATTGGGAGTAGATGGTACACTCTCAAGCCTACACCGCATCCATGAAGGGCAATTCTACTTTGATGAAGAAAAAGCCCTAAACCCATTTACCCATTTAGCCATTCCTGCTAATGTCTATACCGGTGAAGAAGAGTATATGGAACTGGGTAAAAAACTCTCACGAGAATATTTTGAAACGCAAGAGGACGGTGTCTATCTTATAGAGACTTCAAACTTTTTTTCTATCATCGAAATAGTAGGTGAAGAAGTCAAATATAGATTTAATCGTATCCCAAAATTCGAGGAAGATTAAATGTACAAAATTAAAAACCCTTTTTCATTTTTACAGTTAGGTCTTACTACCCAATCTTTTTTTATAGTATAATACTCATCCAATTTCTATGAAAAGGATTCAGTTATATGGGCGGTTTTGAAGGTGGTGATGAAAGTGGATACTGGGATATCGATAGTCTTTCTACATGGATAAATAAAAGAAATGAAGATATTAAAAATGACAATACATCCAGTAGTGCGAATAGAAGAAAATCATATATTGAAAAAAGTGATTCAGGGTACAGTATCAGAGCCCATGCCAAAGTAAATATCTTTTTAAAGATCACTGGTCATCAAGACGGATATCATACGCTGCTCTCGAGATTTATGAGAGTAGAAGATCTGTATGATACCATCACCTTTGAAGCCTGTGAATGTGATACTTTTACCATAGAAGGGTGTGATGATGTCCCACTTGAGTCAAACACCATCTATAAAGCCTACAAGGCACTTAACGACTATACCGGCGACTTGGACATACTCAACTTCTTCTACAAACATAAAGTGGTTGTCACCAAACGCATACCAAGTCAGGCAGGTTTAGGTGGAGGAAGTTCTGATGCTGCTGCTTTTATGCGTTTGGTGAAGGAAGTCTGTAACCTTATGATCAGTACTGAAGAGCTGGCGAAACTGGGAAGTACTATAGGTGCTGACCTACCCTTTTTCATCTATAATTACCCTTCCGCAAATGTAAGCGGTTTTGGTGAAATAGTCGAACCTTTTGAAGAGGAACCGCTCTCTTTAGAACTCTACACACCTGATATAGGCTGTGATACTGCTATCGTCTATAAAACATTTAAAGAAAATCTTTTGGATGATATTACCCTCGGCTCTTTCATAGGATGGGAAAAACTGGATTCAAAAACTTTGCTGGAACTCATTGCAGACCCTGTTATACTTAATGATCTCTACAATGCTGCACTTATCGCTTATCCTGAGCTAAAGAATGTTGATAAAGAGGGATGGTTCTTTTCGGGGAGTGGAAGCACATTTTTTCGTCCAGTGTAACATAATCTACACACCTATATACTGTTCATATGTATATCTTATTCGAAAAATAATCTGTTAATCAATACTCGTTATAATAAATAAATTTAATAGAGAGAAATAATAATGTCCAAATCACCCCAATCACCCCAATATCCTGAAATTTTCGATGAACTTAAAACACGCGTACGTGAAGCTGGTCTTCTGGAACGTGTACCTGTTCGTGGAAGCTTGGAGATGATCGCTATTCTTGTCTGTATGGTAGCTGCACTTAGTACTGCAACACTTTGGAATCCTATACTTCTGGGACTCTTTTTAACATTGCTTTTTACACGTTCAGTGTTTGTTTCTCATGATGTTTTACATACACAGTACTTTAAAAACAAAGCTCTTTCAAAAAAGCTTAGCTACCCTTTTTCAGCATTTATACTGAGTAATTCCTCTTCATGGTGGGACTATAAACACAATGTCAATCACCATACTTACTGTAACATCGTAGAAAAAGATCAAGATATTCGTGCACTTGATGGTGCATTTACACCCAATAAAGGCAATAAACCTTTTATCAAAAAGTATAAACACATTATCTTTTGGGGAGCAATGTTTTTTATGTTCCCTGCATTTATAGCACAATCCTACAAGTTTGTGATCACACGAAAACTCTGGGGTGAATTTGCATTGATGCTTCTTCACTGGCCACTCATTTGGGGAACCCTGATCTACCAGATAGGTGCAGTCGATACACTTATCGTAGCATTGACACTTAACTTTGTACTCTCACCTTGGCTTGCTTTTGGTTTCATTACAAACCACTTGGGTTGTGAAACATTTAATGAAGAGGAAGCCAAAGATTTCTCTTGGATGGAACTTCAAATGAGAGGAAGCCGTTCTTTGAAAGGCGGTTTTTTAGTACACTGGTTCTACGGTGGACTCAATACACAGATAGAGCATCACCTCTTTCCAAAAGCACCACGTTTTAATCTTCTTAAAGTGCAAAAGATGACAAAAGAATTTGCCCAAAAATACAATATGCCGTATTTTGAAACGACACCTATGATGGCATACATACAGATCAATCACGCATTAAAAGAGTATTAAAATTCTCTTATTTTCCAAATAAGAAGTCTTAGGACTTCTCCTCGTTTTTCTTTTTAATCATCATCAAATACAGATCTTCAACTTTATCTCTTGCCCAGGGTGTTTTTCTTAAAAACTTTAAACATGAATTGATACTGGGATCATAATTAAAACATCGTATGTTTACAAACTGTCCCAACAGTTCCCAGCCGTACTCTTCTTGTAACTCTTCAAGTATCTGTTTTAGTTTAATGCCGTGTAAAGGGTTGTTTTTATGTTCATCATTTATCATATGATATCATACCATCAATATCCCAATTAAACGTTTTAAAGAGTCCTTTAAACATATCATCTATAGGTGCATTGATCACCACGTCTTTATGGCTCAATGGGTGTACAAACTTTACACGGTCAGAATGTAACAGTAATCTGTGGCATTCAAACTTCTCACGGAACAAATTGTTGTGTTCTCCTCTCCCGTGTTTGGTATCGCCTACGATGGGATGGAATATATGTTTCATATGGCGTCTGAGCTGATGTTTCCTCCCGGTCTTTGGGAAAAGTTTTACCAGTGAATAGCGTGCCACGGGGTAACGGCTTACAGGAAAGGGCAATTCCACTGTAGCCAAACGTTCATACCCTGTTTGTGCCTCTTGTATCTCTTTGGTAATACCTTGTTGCTTTTGTTTTTTGGTATCTAACATCTGTTTGAGCGGGTAGTCTATAAGTGATGCATCTTCGGTAAACCCACGTACGATAGCAATGTACTCTTTATGTACTTCGGATGAACGAAAAAGAAGAGACATCGTCTGAGCCATTTCGGCACTTAATGCAAAAAGCAATACCCCTGAAGTCGGTTTGTCTAAGCGATGTATAGGATAAACATATTGCCCTATCTGATCACGTAGCATTTGCAGTGCGAACTGCGTTTCATGTTTGTCTATAGGTGATTTATGTACAAGTAAACCGGATGGTTTATTGATAGCCACAAGATACTCATCCTGATAGAGTATTTCCAAAGGGTTTATTTCCGTATTATCCATGGTGAATTATATGATATAATTCTACAAAATATAGATAAAAGGACCGATTTGGCGATCAATATCGTAGCACAGAACAAAAAAGCCAGACATGATTATGAGATACTTGAAAAATTTGAAGCGGGTATTGTACTTTCTGGTGCTGAAGTCAAAGCACTTCGTGCCAAACGTGCCAATCTGGCGGATGCTTTTTGCCGTTTCATTCAAGGTGAACTACATCTTATGAATGCACATATAGCATACTTGGAAACTGCTCACAAACATTATAGTCCAGATACACGTACACCGAGAAAACTGCTCTTACATAAGAAACAGCTGGAAAAACTTTATGTCAAAGTCCACAAAGATGGACTGACCATCGTACCTCTTATGATTTACTTTAATGAACGTAATTTAGCCAAGGTAAGCATCGCTATCGCTAAAGGTAAAAAACTCCATGACAAACGTGCAGATCTGAAAGCAAAAACACTCAACCGTGAAGCCCAACAAGCGATGAAAAATAGAGAGTAACCCACATGCAAAAACTTAGTGAACTATTAGCAGAATATCAGAGTGTTGTTCTAGGAACACAAGGCAGTAATGGCTATCCTTTCTCCTCTTACGCACCTTTTTACTATGATGGGGAGCAAGTGTATATCTTCATCTCAAACATTGCCACACATGCAAAAAACATACAAACTACACCCCAGGCTTCGGCATTATTTATAGAAGATGAGAACAAGAGTAAAAACATCTTTGCCAGAAAACGTATCTCACTGCAATGCGATGTGACTTTTGTCTCTAGAGATGATGAGACATTTAACACTGTTATGGAAAATTTTCAAGATAAATTTGACGCCAATATGGTTACGATGCTTATGGGAATGAAAGATTTTAATCTTTATGCACTCAAGCCTATTTACGGTGAAGCGACCTTTGGATTTGGTGAAGCCTATCACATAGGTGGAGAGAAAATGAATGAACTTGTAACAAGAACTGGAGACAGTGGTCACAAATAAGAACTACTTTTGGCTCTTTCTCTTTTCTACTAACATTCTTCGTGGAGAAACGTAAGTACGTTCTTTCTTTTCTTGCATTCTCTTTTTACGCTTATCTATAAGTCTCGTATGCATGCTTGGGTTGAGTGTTCTGTTTTGCTTCACTCTTTTCCATAATGAGACCCGTTCATACCCTATGAAGTGATAGATACTCTTTTGTATCTTTTTAACCAGCCACTGTAAAAAGCTTTTCACCGGTATATGAAATACCTTTTCCACATAATATTCCATCCAACCAAACAGAAATACAAAAAATGCATATATCTTGCGTAACCCTTTGGCCAAAAATGGCACCTTTTCCATCCATGACAGTAGCCACGTAAAGATGATGACTTCGACAATAGGGGCAAGCCAACTTCCCCATAAATAATCCGTAAAGAAATAGACGACCGCTGAACCAACTTTGAGAAAGATTGCCAGTAAAAAACTCCATACTTTTGCAACAAAAACTTTTACCGCAAGCATCCCACCCATAAACTTGCCAATGAACACCAATGAACCAAGAAAAGCAAAAACAGTCATGATTTTTTTGACTAAAGGAAAGTTTTTGAAGTTCTTTTTTGCATGTTGTACCACTCTTCTTATATCATTTGAGAGATGATCCAAGAAATGTGTTTTAACATTTCCCATCACCACCTTTTCCACCACATAACGTTTTCCCAAACCTGTAGCAGAAAGAAGTAGAAGCTTTTTAAGGAAAAGTTTCAAAATGAACTTTCCCTTCACAAGAAAAAATGCAGCCAAAAGTGCAAAAAGATTTTTCTTTATAAAAAACACTATTCTAAAAAATAATGCTACTACAAAAGCACGACTCTCCTCGTTGCTGAATACGATCATAATACTAACAAGAAGTAGAAGTACTATCCATAAAAGAAGTCGTTTTTTCATCTGTAAATCTATTTTCGAAGTGATTCTTTTAGGGTTCTGTAAAGCCGTTTCATTTTTTCCATAAAAGGACTTTTATTGGCAAAGTATTTTTCTTTTAAACCTTTAATACGTGTCTTCATCTGTGCCAAATATGCTATGGTTTTCTGATGTATCTCACTAGACTTAATCCAATCAATCGCTTTCATTATCCAGTCATACAGCCATTTAAACCATCCAAATTGCATAAGCTTATCTTCTGTCACCCTAAAGAGCCAAAAGGTAAATGCTGCTATCGGAATCTTAGAGATATAGAGAACCAAACCTATAAACACTTGTCCACTGACAAATAACATTCCCGCGTAAATACCTGCGGCCTCCACAATAACAAATAAAACAACAAATATAAGAAGAATAACAGAAGGATTTAATGTCTCCAACTTTGCTTCCATCTTCTGAAGAATTTTAAGTGCATGTATAGCTTTATAAATAGGCTTAGCGATTCCTTCCCATATCAACTCTTCAAAGATGATATAGGTAATAACAAGGAGAAGTTGTAAAAGTGAAAGTAGTCTGTGTTTTATGGATGATAACATGATAGAGGTATCCCTAAATAAGTTTTAAATATTATAGCGATTATGATGTTTTGTATATATGATTTTTAGAAAGTTTAGATTTATTTTTGATTGATTGTAGATTTGTAGGTTGTGATGAAGGAGCTTACGTCAGTAAGTGACTGAGTCAACTCCTGCAAAGATGCAATGAAGCAGAAAAAAAGATTACTTTCTACGAAGTTCTTTGATTCTTGCTGCTTTACCTTTAAGTTCTCTAAGATAGAACAATTTCGCTCTTCTGATTCTACCTCTTCTAAGTACTTCTATACTTTCGATAGAGTCTGAGTAAAGTGGGAAGATTCTCTCAACACCAACAGAGTTAGCACACATTTTTCTTACCATGAATGTTCTACCAGTTCCTTGACCTCTAATTGCGATACAAAGACCTTCGTAGTTTTGTACTCTTGTTTTAGCACCTTCTTTAATTCTTACGGCTACTTTTACTGTATCACCAGCTCTGAATACTGGAATGTTCTTGTTTTCTACTTGTGCTTGTTCAAAGCTTTCAATGAATTTATTTCTCATGTGT
>CAKZWP010000161.1:0-3041 GCA_937921845.1 uncultured Sulfurovum sp. | reverse complement strand
TCTCTGGGTGTATGCCTGTGTTATCAAATATGCTTTTGCCTTCACGTATACGTATAAAGCCTGCTGCTTGTTCATAGGCTTTAGCACCTAGACCCTTTACTTTAAGTAGTGCCTTTTTAGAGTCAAATGTACCTTCACTCTCACGATGTTTAACTATGTTTTCTGCCACAGTGCTTCCCACACCAGCTACATATGAAAGTAACGAAGCAGAAGCAGAGTTTACATCTACACCTACTGCGTTTACCAAACGTTCTACATTTTCATGAAGTTTACGCTCAAGCAACTTTTGGTCAACATCATGCTGGTACTGTCCTATACCTAGACTTTTAGGGTCTATCTTTACCAGTGTTGCCATAGGATCACGCAAACGACCAGCGATGGAGATAGCACCACGTATGGTTACATCCAAGTCGGGGTACTCCTTAGCAGCTACAGATGATGCAGAGTAGACAGATGCCCCTGCTTCAGAGACTACGGTGTAAGGCAGAGTCAATCCATCTGCATTAAGCTTAGCGAAAAAGGTTTGGGTTTCATTAGAAGCGGTACCATTACCTATGGCAACCCCTTGAATATTGTACTTTTTAACTAGTTTAGCCACTACATCACGTGATTTTTCATACTCATCACGTGGAGGCACGGGGTATATAACTGCATGGTCTAAGTAGGTACCATTTTCATCTATCACCGCCAGTTTACATCCAGTACGGTATGCAGGGTCTGCACCTAGCAGTGCTTTTCCTACTACAGGTGGGCTCATAAAGAGTTGCGTTAGGTTCTTACCAAATACTTCTATGGCAGAGGCATCTGCTTTTTCTTTGAGTAGTCCAAACACTTCACGTTCTATAGAGGGATAAAGCAAACGCTTGAAGCCATCTTTATAGGCATCAAAAAGAAATGCTTTAGAGCTTCCCATCCACTCTTTGAGCTTATAGCGTTTGAGTGTGTCCAAGTAACGCTCTGTGTCTATGGTGAGTTTTACAGAGAGTTCTTTCTCTTTCTCACCTCGTTTGATGGCTAGGTATCGGTGTGAAGGGATGTAGGCTATCTTCTCACTATGTGACTTGTAATTTTTAAAACTACCATTTTCTTGAAACTTTTTTGTAGCTTTTACTTCTATCATACCATGACGTAGTACCATATCACGTAGTACTTCGCGTTCTTTGGCTACATCGGCATAGCGTTCTGCCACAATGTCTTGTGCACCACGTAGAGCCATCTCAGTATCTTTAACTGCACCTTTTACAAAACGCTGGGCTTCTTTCATAAAAGCTTGTTTATCTAGCTTGGCAGACTGTAGAGTATTGGCTAGAGGTGTTAATCCTTGTTTTATAGCTGTAGAAGCTCTGGTGTTTTTCTTTTCTTTGTAGGGTCTGTAGATATCTTCTAAAGCTGTCATAGTTGGTGCAGCATCTATCTCAGACTCTAGCTTAGCACCCAGCTGTTCACGCTCTTTAAGGATGTGGAGTATCTCCTCTTTACGTTCTAAGAGCCTCATCGCACTCAGATACACGTCATTAAAAAGACGTAACTGCTCATCATCAGCCCCACCTGTGAGCTCCTTACGGTAACGAGCTATGAAAGGAATAGTGTCTCCTTTATCTAGGAGCATTAAAATGTTTTGTATTTGTTTTTCGTTGAGGGTTGTTTTACTCGCTAGTAGAGCTGTAAGCTTTTGCATAAATAAAGTTCCATATTTTTATAGAATTTTACCTATATTCATCTAAAATATACTGTGTCATTATTACTTCTTAGAGATGTTATCAACCGCTTTATCTATCTCTCCTAAAAAACCTTCTATCTTCTTTCCTAAATCTTCAACGAAATTTTTGGTTTTTTCCAGATCAATGTTGATATTTTCTTTGTCTACCTTGATGCCAACATTTTCAGCCATATCTACTTTACCCTCAGAGATATCCTTTTGAATATTTTGAGCCGTATCTTCAAATGTTTGCTTTATTGTATTAAGAAAGTTTCTTGTTTGATTGAGATCTATGTTGATTTTATTATCGCTTATGTCTATGCCAAGTTTGGAGGAGAGGTCTTTGTCTTGTTCTGCCATAGTAGCTCCTTTAGTTAAGTGGAACTATTATAACAAAAAAGAGAAAAGATTATAAAAAGGCAAGTAAAGAAGCTGTTACAGCGACATTGAGAGATTCAACACCACGTTGCATAGGTATGGCTATACTTTTATCACATAGAGCTTCTACGCTCTTACTGACACCTTCGCTCTCATTACCAAGAACAAAGATGGTTTTGTTGCTATAGCTTTGTTCTTTATAAGAGTTTGAAGCGTGTGATGAAAGTGTATAAAGAGATGCGCCTTCATTTTGGAATGACTTTAGAGTCTTTGCAAGATTAGTTGTTTTTATAATAGGCATTTTAAAGAGTGTACCTGCACTGGCTTTGATGACCAGTGGAGATATCTGAGCTGCACCTTTGGTAGGGAGTAAGATGGCATCTACATTACCCGCTGCACAGGAGCGGATGATCATTCCTAAGTTCTGTGGGTTCGTTACACCATCAAGTGCGATGATACGATACGCTTTGTGTGCATCCATAAAACTCTCTTCATCACCAAAATGTTCAAGTACAATGTCAAGCGCTACCCCTTGGTCCTGCTTGGCATTTTTAGAGATACGTGAGAGGGATTGTTTATCATGATAGGATACTTCAATGTCTCTTTTTTTTGCGATGTCTTTCATCTGTTCAAGTACATCGGCATCTTTATTGGATTTGGAGAGATGAAGTTTATGTATGGTGACAGCTTCATCTTCAAGTGCTTCCATTACGGCATTTCGCCCGTAAATGGTAAGTACTTTGTCGAAAAAAGCTTTTTTAGCTAGATACTCGGGTGTATCATCTTTAAAAGTTTTTGGCACTTATTTTTCGCCATTCCAGGCTATCTTAGGTTTTCCACCCTCATCAAACTCAACTGCAGGCATACCCATAATGTTATACCCGGCATCCACATAATGAATCTCACCTGTTACACCTGAACTTAAGTCTGAAAGTAAGTACATACCAGAGTTTCCTACCTGGTT
>CAKZWP010000160.1:0-11250 GCA_937921845.1 uncultured Sulfurovum sp. | reverse complement strand
TTTAGGTTTCGTGTCTATGATCTGTTTTAAAAGACCAACACCTTCCGGCTCCACACTTAGATCACCAAGAACAATATCATATTGGTTTGTATCAAAAAGTGTTAAGGCTTCTTCTTTTCCCAAAACCTTATCTACTTTATTAAACAGTTGATCAAATACTTTAGTATCTACGTCAAACATAGACCTGTCATCTTGGATAAAAAGCAGATTCCATTTTTTATCTGTATTCATTGTTTTCCTTTGATATAAGTGTCAAGAATCTATTTTAAATCTTTTTCGTACTACTAAAAAACTCTTTAACAAGCTGTACAGCTTTCTTCTTAAAAGCTTCAGCAATATCAGGTCCATACACTTCATCGGCCGTCTGTGAAAAAAGCTCTAACCACTTTGCATAACTTTCTCTTTTTATATGAGGCATCTTAACATGAGCACCAACAAAATTACCGTAATAGGTGTCTTCACCTAACATTTTAGCCAACCAAAAATCTGCTAAAAGTTCTATATGCTCTATCCAATCTTCATCTGTTAAATCATCTCCGATCTCATCTATAAAAAAAGGAGCTAGTTCTTGATCGTGAATAGCTTTTTCATAAAACGAAGTCATCAAGATTCTAAGATTTTCTCTGGTAATACTCTTTTGAAGTTCTATTCTTCATCCTTTTTATACAAATTATCTATAAACACAAGTGTTATCAAGGTAAAAGATAATTTTTTTTGAGATGGAATTATAGCAAGATTTATAAAAATATAGAACACTCTTATGCATACTAAAGTTCTAATCAATAGCATGTCTGAAAAGTGTAATGATCATACTATCTGTTTAGTTTAAGAGGAGTAATAATGTCCCTACTGAAATAGTTATCCCCTACCCCAAAAAATTCAAAAAGTTCGAATGTAAAGTACAGAACTAGTATGAAGTAGATGATAATTTTTTTAGGTATAATACTAAAATATTAATTATCTTTAAATTATACAGGTGCAATATGCCCATAACTATTAAACAGCCCATTACACTTAAATCTTACTTGAACATACAATTCGATAAACCTGAAATGTACCTCGTCTCTATCCTCTACGATAAGCACGTTTCATGGGAATTCTGTATGAGAATACTTATGGATGTCTTTCATAAGAGCCCAGAAGATGCAGAAGTCATTGCTCATGAGATTGTAAGCAATGGTGAAGGGTTTTGTGGCGGGTACATGTTAGAAATAGCAGAGACTAAAGCAGAGCTAGTTGAAAAACAAGCTAAAAAAGAGGGCTTTTCTTTGTGGTGCTTGGTTGAAGAGGTTTAGTTTTCTCTTTTCAGTGGCGACTATTAATAGTCTTATTTTAAAACTAAAATAGCAACGCAACCTCTGCATCGTTACACTTGTCATGCCCACTATTATGTCAATACAGAATATTCTACAAAGAAAACTATCAGAAGATATTAGAGTTTTTACAGTATAAATTTAGGGGGACTGACCCCATTTTGTATAAAGTTAAATGCCTAAAAGTCGCATGAAGTTGTTTGCAATCGTCTGACTGCGTGTTTTAAAGATATCAGCTGCTTCTTTAGTATAAAGTCTATCAACTGTCTCAAAAAAGAGTTCTAACCAACGTTCAAATGTCACTCTTTGAAGACCCTCCATATGCATATGTGGTTTAACAGGCTGCCCACTATAGGTGGTATCACCTAAGGTAATAGATGCCCAAAAATCAGTCAGAAGCTTTAAATGTCTTTGCCAATCATCAGTGATCATCTCATCGCCAAGTTTTTGGATAAAAAAGTCAGCGAGCAGTTCATCTTTAAGTATCTTACTATAAAAGCGATCAACTAAGATTTTGATATTTTCTCTGGTGATAGTTTGGTGTTGCATAGATCTCTTTTTTAAATGGATTATACTCTCTTAAACTTGAGATACCTGCAAAAGACTCTACTTTAACAGTTTCCTGTTGTACATCCTTTGGTAGCAGAACATCCTGTAGTAGATCCTGGTTGTAAAAACTTAGCCGTCATAGTATCCATCGTTTCTATATGATGAATCAGCCATGGTGTTAAATTACCTTCAATATAAGCAGATATTGCCCTTGTGTCTTTATGCTCTTCAAAATATTTTATTACAGATTTAAGTTCATGTAAGTGTCTATCATGCTCACTTTTATGCATTTTAAAAGCGGGGAATAGTGCTTCTTCCATCATATCTTCTTCATCAAAAAAATGCATATCAGTATGTTCTAGCAATTCTTTTAATATTTCAGAAACTGCTTGCGTGTCATTATCCCTTGCAGCAGTGTCGAGTTTATTTATAATGAGTATCTCTTCTAAATGCGTGTCGTTCATACTTGGCATTGCTACCATGGGTAGTTGTTCTTGTGTAATCAAAATTTTGCTTCCTTATTTAAATAGAAATGGATGATAGCGGTATTATACCCTTATAGATATTGAGACAGGTTGTGAATCTGAATTAATGAAAAGCATATAAAATCAATATAGTAAAACCTCCTTGTCAAGATATTACTTTGAGATTATTATTTAACTTTATATATTGAAATAGCTTGACATTTCTCAGTAAGTATAAACTTTTTATAGCTATAATAATTTTTTAAAACCCTAGGGAACCTTTATTTGATGGAGATAAAATGCTAATTCAAGAACAAGATGTACAACAAGTAGCAAATGCTATGATGAATATGCTACATGAAGATGAGATGGAAGTTATCAATAACTTTTATGATGCTGTTAAAGCCAAAGATGTAGAAAAAGTTGATGAACTTTTCCCAGGATTTTTAGCTGAAATAGAAACTCACTTTAAAACAGAAGAAGAAATGATGGATCAGAGTGGATATGCTGATGCACAAATGCACAAAAGTGACCATGATGTTATTAGAAAAAAACTAGAAAAATTTCATAAACGCTGGGAAGTTCTTAAGGGACCAAAAGAACTACAAGGCTTTTTAGAAAAAGACTTTAAAAAGTGGTACACACAACATATTTCAAAATGGGATGCACAAACTGCTCCACACGTTGGTTAATTCACATTCATTAAACTACTATCAGACTTTTAATTCTCGACACCTTGAGAATTAAAAATCGCTAACGACCTTATCTAGCTAAAGTCTCATCCAACTCATCTTCATAGATAATTTCTTTTTCAAGAAGTAATTTAGATAAATGCTCTATAGTTTCCCAGTTCTCGTCAACTAAATCTGCAATACGTTTTTCACCCTCAAGCATCCAACGTTCTAAAGCAGTATCAATTTGCTCATGATAGTGTTTCGTATCTTGCGTATTCTTAGTGCTTTTATTGGCATCCATAACACCATTGATGTTTATGTACCCAACCTCTTTATCCATTCCGTAATAGGCAATAGCAGCGTAGGCATCACGTGTTGCTTGTTGTAAGTCGTTTGAAGCACCCGTATCCATACCATCAATATCACCAAAGTGTTTCATCTGTGCCGTTCTGCCAGCGAGTGACACACAGATTTTGTCTTTAAAATCTTTTACCGTCATGTTCTCTTGGACATCACTGTAATTGTGTGAAATAAAGTGTTCATTATTGTCTTTTGGCGTAAGACTTACATGCTCAATGCTAACATGAGGCATTAATGTCTTAGAGATGACTGCACGTCCCGCTTCATAAATCGCTGTCTCTTCAAACATCTGCTCAAGAGATAAGTAAGACTGTCTTTCACCATATTTAATCGTATTGATTTGATCAATTAAAATATCTTGGGTGATTGCAGGCAGAGCATGACGTAAACAGTAATATGAAGCTTCTTTTCCTAGCATTTCAAGTTGAGAACCTGTAAATCCTGTTGTATACATCAGTAACTTTTTCATATCAAATGTACCACTTGTAGGCTTTTCTTCAATAATTTTATCTAAGAAATATTGCCTTGCATCTTTATCAAGATTATTGATCTCTATATGGATCTCAACCCTACCCGGTCTGATAATGGCAGGATCGATGTTTTCTTTATAATTGGTTGCAGCAATGACAAAGATATCTTCACCTTTTCTACCTGAAAAGCCATCCATCTCTGATAAGAGTTTATTAATAGGTACTTCTCTACCATTTTCACCATCACGTTTTCCGATGGTATCTATTTCATCAATAAAGATGATAGCCGGTGCATATGCTTTTGCCCTAGTAAAGATGAGCTTAGTCTTTTCAGGTTGGAGCAGTTCAAGTCCCGTAGTTGAGATAAAAGGCAGTTCTGCCTCTTTGGCAAAAGCTTTTGCAAGCATTGTCTTTCCTGTACCCGGAGGTCCATACAGAAGCATACCCTTTGGTGGATCTATTTTAAAGCTGTCTAAAAGTTTTGGCTCTTTAAAGAAGTTAATGACCTCACCTAGTCTCTGCTTTGCCTTATGATGGCCTGCAATATCATCAAAAGAGACATTTGGGATATCAAAGACGAGACCATCTTCGCTAAAGTCTTTGATTCTAACCACTTGTGAAAACTTACATGAGTTTACTTTATAGGTTATGATGCCATTTTTCTCAGTGATGGTATCATTAATATCAAGGGTAGTATTTTTCCTAAAGAGTTCTCTTACGAGTGTTTCATTTTCAATAAGCGGACTTACCCGCTCCTTTAAAAATGTTACTGACTCCTTAGATAGTGATACTTTTATCTGCTTGAAGCTCATAAGCGGCTTATCTGATTCTTGCATGAATTGGGTGATTCTATTAAAAAAGAGAGTACTCACTTTCTCTTTAAGACGTCTCGCATCAAGTTCTGGAGCAAAGTTAAGCATCTGGATCGTTAGAAAGTTGTCAAAATTTCTAGCTACAACAAACTCAATTTTATATTGAGCATAAAACTCATCTTTAAAGCTTAGAAATACTCTTTTAGATATTTTTTCAAAAGCATCATACTCAAGCTTGTTAAACAGGACTATGTTGGCTTTTGAAAACCTGGAGACCAGTTCTGGTACAATGGCTTCTTGGATACCACCACTTCTACTCTCTCGTTTCTTTTCCCTTTTAATCGCTTCAAGGATCATCGATTCGGCTTGGATATAGTCTTTTTTAACTAAATCTTTAAACCTGTAGTCTTGGTAAAGCTCTTTACCTACACTCGTCGTAATAATAAAAATTGCCTCTGTAAAGTCCACTAAGTAGTTTGCATTTTCATCGTTGTAGATGATGTCAGGATCTTCATTACACGGCTCATCGGTAATCTTGTCCCAACCACATGCATCACGCATCTTACCACCTTCAAAGATGGAAAAAAGGTTATTTTGGATGACATTATCACACTTTTCAAAGGCATCAAGTACGATGACAGCCTTAGGGTTTCTATGTACAAAGCCAGTTAGTTGACCGACACCATACCCTTTCCATCCGGCAGGGTAACCATACAACTCTCCACCGTTTTGCTGATGGTACTGTGTCATGTCAAACTTCATGATCTTATACTTCGGCATATGTTCTGCCATCAGTTCAGCAAGGTAGGTCTTACCGGTAGCGGGAGGGCCTAAAAAAAGATAGGTAGCTTTAGGTCCTTTTTCATCTTTGATAGAGGTTTTCATACTGTTGGCAACAATATTGACTGCTTGTTCTTGTCCAAAAAGATCTTTTGAGATTTCTTCTTTGAATTGCTTCACAAATTCTATATTGTTTTGCGCCTCTATTAGGGCTTCATCATCCCACTCATCTTCATCTAGTTTCTTGTGTTTTTCAATATTTGCTTTGACTAATGCTTCTGTTTCTGTCATGTTTTTACTCTTATTAGTTTGTATCTATTTTATCTATATGATCAATAGCGTGAATTGTAGCTTTTCTATCTTAATTATGGGCATCAGGTTACTAGTGTAAAACTAGCCTTTCCTCTTTGCTTTAGCAATACGCTCTAACATTGCATCTAAATTTCCAGTTGAACGTACCTCTACCACTGCTGTTACTACTGCATGCAATGCAACATATTGTAGATAGCTTGTAAGGTCTTCACAACCGTTCTCTTTCATATTTTCTTCTATTTTTGTTTTTTGTGATTGGGTCACTTTAAATCCAAGTTCTACAGATGCTTCCCCAGTTGATGAACCAGCAGGTGTAAGAGTAAATGCTTGCGTTTTGAGTGCGACTACTTTTATATACGCAGAGATGTCATCAAATCCATTTTCTGATGCTCTTAAACCTATCGTCTCTTTTTGTGTTGGTGTTACATTAAAGTTTATATCAATTGCTGTATCCATTTACTTTTTTCCTTTAGGAATTTTAGTGAGCCACTATATTGTATATTCACTTAATTTAAGATATTAAAGCTACAATTCGGAAAACTATAAAGGTAATAAATATGACAAATACAGAAGCATTGGTATTATTACAAGATGAAAAAACATCTGCTGAGATTTTAGATCAATTAAGTACAGATGAGAATCCATTTGTTCGTGTGCGAGTTGCTGCACATATGAATACATCATCTGAAACATTAGCTAAGTTGAGTAAGGATGAGACTCCTCTAGTAAAACAGTTTGTTGCCGAACATCTAAATACACCAGTGGATACATTAGTTGAGTTAAGTAAAGATAGTGATTTTTCATATTGGGTTGCTGGAAACCCTAATACACCTGTAGAGATATTAAATACATGCAGTAGAGATGAAGATGAAAATGTTCGATCCTCTGTTGCAGTAAATCCAAGTACACCAGCGGCGACATTGGATCAATTAATGATAGATGAAAATGAAGATGTCCGGGCAGCTGTGATGAAAAATCCTGTGATACAAGCTAAGGTCGCAAAATAACTTTTTTTATACACATAATGTGTAAGACTTAAGATACTCCAAGACTTTAATACGCTTTATCCTATTGTTACTAAGATTTACACTTTGATTGATAGGCCTTAGTTACATCTGCGATAAACACATCCGTAAACATTTCTGAAAATTCTTCATCTTCATCATGATATTCTATAAACCCAAAGAAATCCTCAGGTGTAATTTCACACTCACACATTTTGTCTATTGCTTCCATATAGTGATCAGTAAAGAAGAGACCAGCTATTTCTTCTCCTTGATACTCATACTCTGCATGATCAATCTCTTTATAACACTTTTGCTCATGTAGCAAAGATTCAAGTTCATCAATCCTATGACCCTCTGCCTCTGAAGCAGCTCCATTTTTTAGAATAGTCATAATAATTTCCTGCATCTCTGCTAATATTTTTGCTTGTTCACTCATTTTATCCCCTTTTTAATATCTTGAAAAACCTAGTCGTCTTCATCTTCATCATCTATACCAAGGTTCTCTATAAACTGTTCCGCTAGCACTTCAGCTTTCTTGTAAAACTTATCAGAGACTTCTGGGATAAACAACTCATCAAGAGTCTCTTTAAAAAGTTCCAGCCATCTATCAAACACATCGCGATTAGATAGTCCTAAAAAGGCGTGTGGAGGATAAGGATGTCCCTGATATGGTGACCTTCCCGTCATCATCAACATCCAAAAGTTGTACAATGTATTCAAGTGCTCGTGCCATTTTCCACTTTTTAAATCATTTCCTAAGGCTTTAATGAAAAAAGGAGCTAGCATATCGTCTTTAAGTACGCTGGTATAAAATTTATGTACCAATTCTTCTATCTTAGCTCTATCTACTGTATCATAAGGCATAGTATCTCCTAATATTAATGTTGAGAGTATAGCTAAACTATATACTACTATAGATATTATATGAAGGCAATACTATATCAAATACGCCTTATATACGAATATCACAATCTTTAGTAATTAAGTTTTCCAGCCATTGAACATCTTCTTTTGTTAACTCTAGTTTATTGTAAATACAATCGAGTTCTGTTAAGTTTAAAAGGTTTTCCATCTCTTTTGGGAGCTTTGTAAGCTTATTTCTCCAAAGCGTTAATTTACGTAAGTCTGTAAGTTTTCCTATCTCTTTTGGTAGGGATGTAAGCTGGTTTCCTCCAAGCTCTAAAGTTGTCAGATTTAGAAGATCTCCAATCTCTCTTGGTAGTTTTGTGATTTTATTTTCTTGAAGAAGAAGAAGCTTTAAGTTTCTTAAGGATCCTATTTCCTTTGGTAAGTGACTTAATTGGTTACCTGCAACATAAAGTTCTTCCAGATTAGCAAGTTTACCTATTTCTGCTGGTAGTTCAGTAAGTTGGTTTCCTAAAAGATAGAGTTTTTTTAAATGTACTAGATTTCCTATTTCTACTGGTAATTCAGTGAGTTGACTACCAAGAAGGTTCAACTCAGTTAACTTCAGTAACTTCTCTTTACTTCTTGGCAATCCTCTAAAATAACCACCCTTTAAATAAGAATCATGTTCTATCCACTCTAAGTCTGAAACAGAGTTTTCATCTGCCCAGTTCCAAATTATTTGGATCCAGTGATCCTCTGTCTTATTCATAAGTCACCAAGATTTACTTATGCTTTATGAAACCCAAGAATATGCCCAAAAAGTTTATCTTCTGTGAGTCCCATTTTCGCTGCTGTCATTAAGTTGTTATCTTGGTAGTATTTTAGTAATGCCTCTGGGTCTTGACCTGTCATCGTAGCTTGGTAACCTAGTGCAGCAATGACCTCTTGCTCATGTACATCAATACCTTCTTTTTTAGCTAAGGCTTCAACAATAAGAGCCAACTTTATGCTTTTTCTTGCCTCATCACGTACAGATTCTCTAAGCTCTTTAAATTTTCCCTTATCTTCCATATAAGATTTATGTTGCTCCTCACTGAATCCTCTTGTCTTTTCACGGACCTTTGCATCTATTTCTTGTTCTACTATGTTATTTGGTAATGTAAAGTCAAATTTTTCAAGTAAGGCTGTTACAATTTTTGGCTTTAGCTCTCTCATATAAATTTGAGATAGTTCTTCAGCTGTTACTTGTTCTGCAAATTGTTCCTTTAGCGTATCAAGTGTTGCATCTGGTTTTTGAAGTATCTTTTTTGCAAAAGCGTCATCTATAGCCTCAGCTTTTTGTTCTTGAATTTCATGAAGTTTTACTACGAATTTAGCTTCTTTCCCTGCTAGATCATCTGCTGAATAGTCTTTTGGAAAGCTTACGATAACATCTTTTTGTTCGCCATATTCCATGCCAACAAGTTGTTCTTCAAATCCTGGAATAAACTGCTTAGAACCAACTTTGATATTAAACTTCTCAGCACTACCGCCTTCAAAAGTTTTATCATCTATATACCCTGTAAAATCAATAACAGCAACATCACCATTTTCAATAGGTTTTGCTTTTTCAAGCTTTGTAAATGGCGCTTGTTTTTGAGCGAACTCTACAAGTTTAGCTTCTACAGCTTCAGGACTTGCAGTTGGTTTTGTGTAAGTAGGTGCGATCTCTTTATAATCAATATCAACATTGATCTCAGGGCTAACCGCTACTTCTACCTCAAAGTAAATGCAATCATCTTGTTGCTCGTACTTTTTAAGTCCAGGTTGACCTAAAATATTTTCTACATCTAAATTAGCTTCTTTAATTCCAGCATTAATGAAGTCTTGAAATACTTGTCCTGCTGCATCTTGCTCAATGTTTTCATCTGTAGACTCATCATTTTTTTCTACTTTAGCTGCTTCTTCTTTAAGTTTAGCAACCTTTTCTTCAATCACACTATTATCAACAGTACCGCTCATAATAAAGTTTACATCATCTACTTTTTCTACTGTAACTTTCACTACAATCCTTTTTGTTTTAATTGCGTAATTTTAGCATTATTGTCTATAATTAACTTTAAGTCAAAAATAATCGAGTTAATAGTATAAGGTCTTTAAATTTGTAGTTTCAATCTATTGAATTGTTTTGATTTTAAGAGTGCTATAACTTTAATTTTAGAGTAAAAATTTGTTATGTGAAGGTTTGGATTAATTATATTGTTAGATGATAAGAGAGATCATTTAGCTTAGTCACCCAAGAGGGTGACTAAAGTCTTGAAGAACTTAGCCTTCTTGACCAGCCATTTCCATTGTAATACAATTACGATCAAGCATGTCAGAACAAACGTATACACAAAGTGCACACCCTTTACATCTATCTTCATCTACCCAAGATGTGTTCCCCTCTTTATCGAACATAAGCGTATTTGCTTCTGGACAATATAAAGTACACGTGTTACATTTATATTCAGCACATTTGTCTGCATCTACTTTTGCTACATAATACATTTATTTACCTTCCTTATATGTCAAATCTGACAATTAACTCAGACCCACTGATATCTACAGAATCAGCCATCTCAAAAGTTTTATTGATAACGTTCATATTCGCTTCAAGTAATTGTTCTTTTTTCTTAAACTTTTTCTCAATAGCAGAATCCAGCATAGCTGTACCACCAGAAGAAACGAATGAAGTTCCTAGGAATCTTTCTCTTACAGCCGCTTCAATGTTTGCTGTCGTTACAAGTTTTGTAAGACCAAGAAGCATACCCATCATTGCCATGTTTGTTGCAAGTTCAGTACCAGCAATTTTCATTGCCAATGCTGTAGCATCAAATTGTACAACTGTTGCATTTAGCTCTTCAAGAACTACAATGTCATCTTCAGTAAGAACATCATGGTCAGTATTGATAATGATCAAGCTGTTCGGTTTTAGACCTGTATAAAAAGGCATTGTATATGATTTACCATGTGTCACAACTTGTGAGTGATAGATCATAATGATATCAGGGTAAACAACTTCACCCACTTCAAAGATTGGCTGGTTAGAAGCACGTACATATGCCTCAACCGGTGCCATACGCTTTTCAGAACCAAAGAATGGTACCAAAGATGCATATTTACCTGCATTATCCATAGTAGAACCAAGGATGTGTGCAGTTGTTACAACACCCTGTCCACCAAGTCCAGAGATTCTTATGTTATATCTTTTCTTATCTGTTGCCATATTAAACTGCCTCCGCTTTCTTAGCTCTTTTCGCTGCTTTTTCTTCAGCTTCAACACGATCGATTACTGCTTTCGCTTCATCAGTCATATACTCTTCAAACTGGAATCTTGTTTTCTCTTTCTCTTTTGCATCTGCAAATACATCTTCAGTAGGGATAGAGTACTCAATGTTACAAGAAGTATAAGCATGTACAAATGTAGGACCAACTTCTCTAGCAACAAAGATCGCTCTTCTGATAACTTTTGCAGCTTTCTTGATGTTTGTTGGAGAAAGTCTTACAGTATACACACAACCAGCAGCTTGTGCCAATGCTGTTGCAGGCATTTTCTCACCTTTTTTACCAAGTGGAGCCATCTTAAGGATAGCACCCTTTGGAGACATACCAGACTCTTGTCCACCAGTGTTTCCATAA
>CAKZWP010000159.1:0-4066 GCA_937921845.1 uncultured Sulfurovum sp. | reverse complement strand
CTCGAACCGAGGAGTTAAGAAACTGGTCTTTACTTGAAGTTGCAGGCACAATGCCTTCATTAAAATCTACAATTACCACACCTTCAAAACTCACTCCCCTGGTCTCCAACACTCCCATCACTGTGATCATCCCGCCACGTACATCATCGATAGTGATCGTGGAAAGTGCTTTAAGCCATAAAAAGAGCCACTCTTTTAAACTAAGCTCCTCTTTTGTAAATATTTTCATGAAGTGCAGATATTTTTCATAGACACGCTCATTGATCTTCTCTTTTTTTTCACCATCAAGCAGTGGACACTCTAACAAACCAAATCCATCTATAGCACTAAAAAACTCCTCTATTTTGCAACATTTTGTGGGAGATAATTTCTCTACCGATTCAAAGTTAAACCCATAACGTTCCAGTAGATATTTATGCTCAGCATCAAAGCTTTGCCAATACTTATAGAGTGCTTCAAGCGATTTGTATATACGGCCATTTGCGTAGTCATATCCCATTGCAAAGTTCAGGTTATTATGAGTGTCAAATAGTGTAAAGTGTTCTTTAAAGTGTTCATCAGGCAAGATAAGTACTATCTCTTCCGGGTGTATACCAGAACGAACCATCTTTTCTATCTGGACAAAAGCTACAGCTATCTGTTCTTCTCGTTCTTTCACAGAGAAGACATTGGCGTTTATCTTTGCATCATTGGGGTGGGTTGTAAGTATTTTTTTATCTGTTAGATCAAAACTGACATGTACATGATTTGGTAAAATAATACCCAGTGTTTCAAAACGTTCTTGCATCTTCACATTAAATGGACTGGTTGTGTAGTGTATGATGATCTGTCTTGTCTTGGCTATTTTTTCTATAAGTTCCAACTCAAAATGACTCAAGTACCCTTCTAGATGTATCTCTATACTTTTATAGCCTTGCAAAAATCCCTCATTGAGTCTATAGGCATTTGGGATAAACGCTTTATCTGTAAACCCTTGTGTCTCAAGTAACTTTCTATAGTTCTCAAAAAGCTGTTCCAGTATACCAAGATGCGTTTCAAACTCTGCATACGCATCTGCCTGTGCCAAAGTATCAAAACTTATCTGCTCAGCAGCCAACTCTTCAAAAAATTTAAATAGTGCATCACTCTTGGTAAAAAACTTGACCAGTTCAATATTTAGTTTCAAGTCTTCAAAGGCTTGAAAACTTGCTGCTTCCCGTAAAAGAAGTATACGCTGCAGTGGATCTATCTGTACTTTATCTTCCAGAAGAATAGCACGCTGTTCAAATTCATCCATACGCATGAGTGCCGGTAAAAAGCCATCTTGTTCTTTATGTTCAGAACTCACTGTTCTTAATGCTCGTGATGTTGGATAAATATGGAGTTGATTCATGTTGAGTAGTATAGCATAGAGTAGAAGATAAAAAAGAAAAATCTGTCATATTGACAGACAATGATGATGACACGGCAAAACCTTGTCAACACATCATATATTATGGTTTAAGATAAGCCGATACTTCAGAGTAGCCCATAGTGTCTTTGACTTCTGCTCTGAGCTGCAAGGTATACCTTCCAGCCTTAGTGATATTCACATCTGTAATCTGGTATTTCCCATCTACATAGGGAATATTGATAAAAAGTTTATCTTCTTTTCTACTATGAGGCTGGGTAAGTAAAAATGTTACATTTGCATCAGATACTTTTGTACCATCTTTTGCAACCACCTCATACGAAAATACATTAGTTCCTTGTGATAATTTCACAGGGTTCAACTGAGGACGATTACTGTTCACGTTATCTGTCATTACCATTGTTTCCACATCTAATATATGAATATTATATGCTTTGTCAAATGCTATTTTTTTCTCCATGATCTGATTGATATTCATATCAGCCATCTGGTATTTGAGCATATATTGGTTAGACTCTTGTACCGGCATCGATGAAGCTGACTTTACCGTCCAGTAACTCAGCGTAAGCCCTATGGTAAGAAAACCAAGTATCATGTGCGGCCAATAAGTTCTATCGTTATTTTTTGCCATTTTTAATCCTCATATATATTGGTCTGATTGCAAACAACCAGAGTACTAATATTGAACCAATGTAAACAAAAACACTTAATCCCCAAACCATATAACGTGTCTCATTGGGTATCGTTTTTGTAAGTTCTATACCTTTTGACTCGGCAATACCTTCTGCCAGCTCTGAAAAAGCCTGTATCACACCAATGTTATGTTTATCTTCATCAGAATTACTATCTTTAGAAGAAACCACATCCACGGCTGCATCTCTTACTGTATTATAGTCATATAAACTGCGAACCTGATCAGATGAAGGGATCAATCCTACTCTACCCTTCGTTTCCAGTTCTTCTGTAATGCGTGCTTGTGGTGCAAATATAAATAATACATAAGGCTTGCTCATGCTCTTCTCATACTTCTTACTATACTCAACCAAGTTAAAACCTACAGGAAAGTGTTCATTGGTTGCTATCACATATCCATTGATACCTGTTTTTGAAAAAAGTTCGTCACCCATCTCATTTATGAGTTGTGAAGCTTCAATTTTTAAAATGTCATCTTTTAGTATGTGTGTAGCGTTAAGAAGAAGTGGAAGTGCCAAAGCAAGCAAGGTTGCCCTTACTTTTACTTTGAACATATTGTTATCCTACGTATAAAAGGTTGCCACTGAATGACAAATATATTGCTGCAATCGCTGCAAATGCCATACATGCAATAAGTACTTTATCCATATATTTAATCATTATTTATCCTTTTTCGCTGCATCTATAAATGCAAACTGCTTATTCTCTACAGATCTCATTTTGAGATTGTTTACATCTCTGATAGCTGTTGGGTCATAAGGCTTTACCGATGCATGTCTTTGTACAACGATAACCATTAGCATCAATGTAATAAGAATTGCAAGTAGACCTACGATTGAAATCAAGATTCCTGCTATTCCATTAAGTCCAAATACACTTCGTTTTGTATTTTCTGCCATATTAAACTCCTTAGTTTGACAATGACTGAACATATACAGTCAAAGCTTTCTCTTGCACTGGTGTAATAAGTGTTTTAAATGCTGGCATTTTACCAATCATCCCCTTCTTACCATTTTGCAATGTATGATTCATCAATGCAGCGTCATAAGATACAAGGTTTGGTGACATACCGTTGTTACCTTTACCATCTGTTCCATGACATGAACTACAAGCTGCAAATGATGCAGGTTGAGGACCTCTCATACCACTAGCCACATATGCTGCGATCTCTTCAGCTTGCTCCCCCTGTGCCATACCAGCAGGCATCGCACCCATTGGATAACCTAATTGATTTGAACCATTGTTAATCGCATCCAACACTTGATCTTTAGTCATTCTAGCCGTAAAGTCTTGTGCTTTTCCAGAAAGACCATCTCCTGTAGTACCATGACATTGAGCACACTGTACCAAAAAGATAGACTCGCCCATCTCTTTAAGTGTTGCAGCATCTGCATTTTTATGTGTCTCTTCAAACTTCGCATTGTACGCCAAAACTTCTTCATTGTACTCACCAATTTGACTATAGGCATTCACAGGATAACCTACCAATCCATACCACATAGACCAAAGGAAAAGTCCTAAAAATGAGTATGCCCAACCTGAAGGTAGTTCATTCTCATACTCTTGTATACCATCCCAATTTTCATCTGCAAGCTCACCGCTTGCAGTATCTGTTTTTATCTGATTAATATATTTAACCGCAACAGATGCTGTGATCACGGCAACTGCAACAGCACCACCCATTGTTATCGCAGTCATGTCATCAGCAAAAACATTCATATCCATGTTCATTACCGCTGCAATAGTTGCTATAATCAATATAGCTGCAAAAGCCAACGCTTTTATCATTAATGCATTCATTTATCATCCTCCTTGTATTCTCTTTGTGAAGCGGGCTTATCCTCTACAGGTGTACTTGTGACTTCGTCATCAAGTGCAATGTTCCCGTATTTCTCATAATCACGCTCACCTTTTTTTTCACTTCTGTACAGGTGTATAATGTACCCATACAGCATCACTACCAAAAAAATGGTCATAAAGAAA
>CAKZWP010000158.1:0-12229 GCA_937921845.1 uncultured Sulfurovum sp. | reverse complement strand
ATGCGTTACCAAGGTGAAAAAATGATGATGGGAGAGTTACAGTTGCGCTGGGAGTTCATAGAGAGATGGAATATGGTCTTTTTTGGTGGAGCAGGAAAAGTATTTGGGGATGAATATCGATTTAGACCTGGGGAAGGGGCAGTGCAAGAAAATATAAGTTTTCAGGATGCACCTTCACATGCAGCAGGTGGTGTCGGTTTCCGTTATGAATTGGCAAGAAAGTATGGTCTTTGGGGTGGATTAGACTTTGCTACAAATGAAGAGAATGAATTTGCATTTTATATTACAGTAGGAAGTGCTTGGGGAGCATTTTAAGGTCAATCAGCCCAAATATACTGCCATGCTATGGCTATACCATCAAAATCCGTGCCGTACTCGGTGTTGATACCACGGCTGCCAAATATTTTAATGGAATTCTGTTTATTAATTGGCAGTGCAAATGTCACTCCCAAGCGGCTATTACTTAACTCAGTATCTGTAGCAACACCATCATTGATATATTTCCCACCCCAATAGTAAGTAGACCCTATCGCTAACCACATACCCTTACGAAATGTATAGAGAACATGTGCCTGAGTTGAATATATGGGCTCTTGCTCTCTTTTTATGCCTCCATAAAAATCATTATTTGTAGTATAAAACTCTGCATCTGCTGTAAATTCAAATGTATAATCAGATACGACTTTAGAGATACCTATTGCCGGTTTTATCGACCATATGTCTCTACCAATATTGATAAGTTTCGAACTGTCGTACTGTCCTGTTGGGATAGTAGCTTGAATACTCAGACCTACAATGGTATCTTGTTGATAGGAAGCAAATTCCTGAAGTGAGAGTGCGGGTCCACCGAGTAAGTTGAAAGTCAGCCTGACCTTGGTATCTGCCATACCATTTACATCTCGACTTACATCAATGCCATATTGCTGTCCTGTACCAGAAAGTGAAGATGTCGCAAGAATAAGATCAAACTTTGCATTATGACCCAAAACATCAAATGCTCTTCCATAGGCTAAAAAAGCAGTGTTTATTTTTAGATTTGGATTTTCTAACCCAAGAAGTTGATTTTCCGGTATGGCCCCTTCAGTATGACCAACTCCTGTAAACAGAACATTTACATCAACAGGAGTATTAGCATAAAGTTTAGGTTCAAGTGTTTGTGCTGTAAGAGACTGGATGGAGACAAGGAAGAGTATAATAAATATTGATTTTTTCATTGTATTACGCCCCCTAAAATTGAGTGTATAATAGTATGACACATTGTTTATAAAGAAACACCTAGCCCAATATCTTCAGATAAGATGATCTCACTCTCATTAAAGATTATACTTGTCTCTACAGGATGTGAAGCCAAAAGGCTTACGGCATCAAGGTCAAGCATAGTGATGATATCGGCCTTGGCAGAGGCAATATGTACACCCGCAGCTACAGAGATAGGACCTTCGAGCATACAGCCAATCATACATTTGACAGCAAATTCAGCAGATAGATCGGCAAGTTGTAAGGCTTGTGTGATTCCTGCTGTTTTGGCCAGTTTTATATTGACGTAGTCTATGGCTTGCATCTCTAAAAGTTTTCTCGCATCTTTTATGGAGAAGATGCTCTCATCTGCAAGTAGGGGAGTTTGGACCCTCTCTTTGATATAGCGAAGCCCATCGATGTCATCTGCAGCGACTGGCTGCTCTATGAATTCAGCGATGATGTCTCGTTTTTCTAAAGCATGTAGGAGGGCTACACTCTCTTGTGCTGTCCATCCTTGGTTTGCATCGAGTCTTAGAGTGATGTTGTCATCCAGTGTATCATGTATGGCGATGATACGTTCAACATCTTTTTGTGGGTTGTCACCTATCTTTATCTTTAAGGTATCATAGCCCAGATTTACTGCATCAAGACTATCTGATATCATTTTTTCAATCTCACCCATGCTAATGGTGATGTCGGTTTTAAAAGTTGTTTTTGTGCCTCCAAGCATTTTATAAAGAGGCTGCTTTTCTGATTTAGCCTTTAAGTCATAAAGTGCTATCTCAAGGGCAGATTTGGCTGTGGTATTTTTGAGTATAGATGTATGTATATTATTTAATATGGTATTGAAGTCTTCTATCTCCAATCCAATGATGAAGGGCTTGATATACTCTATAGCAGCGATCATAGAACCCATTGTCTCTCCTGTAATAACAGGAGTAGGGGCACCTTCACCATAGCCTACAGAACCATCATCACATTCAATGATAACTACAAGGTCTTCAAGGGCATCTACACGGCGCAAAGAAGTTATAAAAGGATTTTTAAGCGGGGCCTTGAGTGTGCTTGTCCTTATGTTGCTTATCTTCATTATGTCAAGCCCAATATTCCAAGAAGCCATGGTAATACACCCAGTGCACCTGTCCCCACTCTTTCTTTCTCATACTCTTCAACAGATATAAATAAATCTATTTGATTGATCTTCTCTACTATTTCAAATTTTGATTCATCTTTAACCGCTTTGGTCATACATAGATCTTCCAGTTGTTCATCCAGATTTTCTTTATGATCTACAGCTTTGTCTCTCTCTTCATAAACTTGTTTTACCTTGCCGTTCTTTTCACTGAAAGGATTGTATTTCTCGATGAAGTCTTCATTTAATGATTCAATTTTTTCTTCATGTAGGGCAATGGCCTTTTTTGCTGCAGGTATCTCTGTTTTTTTAAGTAAGTCAATCTTTGTTTCTATTTGATCAAGTGTGAGTTGCAGGGTATCTAATGAAGCTTTTTCCTCTACTTTTTTCTTGTTGAGTTCAGCAATTTCAAGTTCATACTCTTTAATGAGAGGGTCATAATATGATTTATGATAGGCAAGTGATATAGCAAAATATAAGATAGCCAAAGCCCCCAAAGCCAGGGTAAGCCATTTAGCAACAAATATGACTGAGAGTAAGAACTCTTCTTTTACTTTTTGCATCTGCTATCTACCCCTTAAATCATGAACTTGTGCATTGTATATCGGTAATTATAACAAATATACTTTGTAGTTCATAGCTTTTGTTCATCCGCCTATCATCTCTAAGACTTTCCCCACCATAAGTCCTCCAAATGTCCCTACTATATACCCCATCATCGCCATAAGTACACCTATAGGAATCAGTGCTTTTGAGTAGGCAGATGCCAAGATAGGAGCAGAAGCCACACCACCTATGTTTGCTAACGAAGCGACACCTAAAGAGAAGAGGTCAAGTTTAAAGAGTTTGGCAAAGAGTATCATGATGCTTACATGTATAGTGATGATGACAAACCCTGCTATTATGTAAAGAGGCGCTTCAGTCAGTTCTGCAAAGTTGGCCCGTGAGGCAATGAGAGCTACGAGTAGATAAAGCATGATGTGTCCCAGTTCAGAACCACCTGATATCTTTGCCAAAGGGCTCATAGCAAAGATTACTCCTGCAAGTGTAGCGATGATAACTACCCAGGTGGTCGTGGTAAGAAATGAAGTAGTAGGGAGGAATGATGCTCCATACTGTGCCAATACAGATACGAGCAGGGCAGCACCCAGTAAGAGGAAAAGAGAAGCGAAACTTATGGGTTTTTTATGCTTCTCCTTTAGAGCAAGTCTTTCTCCAACTTCATCTATCACAGAAGTATCGGCTTTACTCCAGAGGTTAAACTTTTTAGCAAAAGGTACAAGTGCAAGGAGTATCATCACCCAGATAGCATAGTCTATGGAGTCAATGAGCAGGGTATACCCCATAGCAGAGTCAGGCAGATCAAGTGCACCCTGTATGGCTACCATATTGCCCGTTCCTCCCATCCACGAGCCTGAGAGTGCTGCAAAGGCTTTCCATGAGCCAGGTTCAAAGTAGGTGTGGAAAAGATAAAAAGTACCTATGAATCCTATAGCAATACTCCCAGAGGCTAAAAAGAAAGTAAGCAACATCTTCTTGCCCAGTTTAAAGATCTCACGCATATCTGCTGAGAGTAACATGAGAAAGATCATAGCTGGAAGGAGGTTGGACTTTAAAAAGTTGTATGTCGTCGTAACAGACTCAGTTTTTTGCCATAGTCCAAAAGTAGAAAAAAGCATCACTGCAAAGTAGATAATGACAATAGAAGGAAGATACTCAAAAAGTTTGTGGCGTGTCTTCTTTTCAGTAAATACGATAGCTGATGCTATGAAGATGAGTAGTGTCAAGTAAGTAAATCCATTTTCCACCATATAGCGACTCCTCATACACCTATGCATCATTTTATGTATTATTATAGCGTATGTACTGTCAGTTCCAATAAAACTCAAAACCATATTAAATATATAATTTTTGGGGTTATACTTTATAACTCTCTACAATTAAGTATAATAATGGAATAAGGATAAAAAAGTATGTTAGAAGAACTTACGTTACTTGTTTCAGAATATGGTTTATGGATTGTATTTTTTGGTATGATGACAGAGGGAACAATTATGATCATGGTCTCTGGTGTATTGTGCTATCTTGGAATGCTATCGTTAAAAGAGACCATCCCTGTTGCGATATTGGGAGCATTTATAGGTGATCAGTTTTGGTACTTCATAGGTAAGTATTATGGCCAAAATATACTAAATAAATATCCTTTATTAAAACAAAGAATAAAAAAACTTGAACATGCTGTAAAAAAACGGGGGATATGGCTAGCATTCAGTGGCCGTTTTATTTATAGTGGTGCGATATTATTTCCTGCTACATTGGGTACTTATGGGTATCTTCATAAAAAATTTACTCTTTTTAATACACTAGGTATCATAGTATGGAGTGTGACAGGAATTTTATTAGGATACATATTGGGTACAGGAGCAGAACAGATTTTTGGAAAAATTCAAAAGATCGAACATCTTATAGGACTTGTATTTATCATTATTATTTTAGTTTGGCTTATAAAGCCTTATTTCAAGAGTAGAGGAAAAATTTGAAATAGTGGTGTTATCACAAAAAACAAAACCTTATAAAATTATATATTTTATAAGGTTTTGAGAAGAAGACATTTTTGATATACTCTTAATATCGTAATAGCAGTACAAAGTGTTTGGTTAATAAATAGTTAGCCCACTAAAACAATAATTAAGGATTAACCTATGTCAAAAGTAATTCACTTCGACCTTAGTGCTGATCAGCCAGAACGAGCCGCAGAATTTTATCGCAATGTTTTTGAGTGGAAAATTGAAAAGTGGGAAGGACCAGAAGATTATTGGATGATACAAACAGGAACTGAAAGTGAACCTGGCGTAACTGGTGGATTAGCAGGAAGGATTAAGCCAGGAGATACAACGGCAGTTGTATTTGATGTTGAATCTGTTGATGAAGCAGCAGAGAAAGTAGTAAAGGCTGGCGGTGTCATAAGGGAAGAAAAAAAGGCAATTCCAGGTGTTGGGTATCTTATAATGTGTAGAGACACTGAAGGAAATACATTCGGAATTATGCAAATCGATGAAACAGTTAAATAAATTGTTGGCTAACATAACGTCTTATTTCCCTGAAAAATCAAAACCTTATAATCTAACATAGAATATAAGGTTTGTCGCTGTAGCACTATGCAGTGATTTTAAATGAGTGATGAAAACCTTATAAAGTTATATATTTTATTTGGCATTCAGATCATAAAAAAGATCTGAACCAACCCCAAATCCACCTATGTTGCTGCACCGGCAACATAAAGGTTTGTATCTCCAAGAGGCATGCGTCCTTTAATCCCGATGAGAGGATCTACCCATTTTATATTTGATTATTTTTCTTTAGGCATAGCCAGTGCATCACTCTCTGATTTACAATCATTAGGAGATTTAACACCTTTTGCATAAAGTGATGCAACCTCTTTTTTAGCTGCTTCAAGATCAGATAAAAACTTGGGATCTGTATGAAGTATGGCAACAGTAGAAGCACCAATAAAACGCCCTTCTACTACATCACTGTGCCAGTGTACATTACATATGATCCGGCTTTCTCCAAAAGCCCTGCCTCTAGCAAATATTGCATCAGCATGACTAGGTGAGATCTCAGCAAGGATCAATGCCCATGCCCAACCTACAGCTGTATGCCCGGAGGGGTGAGAGCCATCTTTTTTTAGAAGCTCTATGTCTTCGGGTGTACAGATCGGCTTTCTGTTTAGCATAAAAGGTCGGACACGCTGATAATGATTTTTTGCTGAATAAGTCGCACCACCTGCATCAGCCAATGTGCGTCTC
This sequence comes from uncultured Sulfurovum sp., assembly GCA_937921845.1. GTDB lineage: Bacteria > Campylobacterota > Campylobacteria > Campylobacterales > Sulfurovaceae > Sulfurovum. Next base: position 6,049 of record CAKZWP010000158.1, on the reverse strand, counting down.
AGCAACAGATAAAGATGCGGTGTTTCTTTCTCATTGATAGGTATGCCTAAAGCACAAGAAAAGATATTTGCTGCATTGGGAAAACTTAGATCAGCATCTTGTTTTGCCATAACCCATCGAGGTGTGTCCTGCAATGCATAATACTTTTGACTAATAGCATCATCTAACTTCTGAGCAGCACTGCTCTGTATAGGTGCTTCTGGAATCAGTCCAAGTGAATATGGAAGCGTTTTAGGATCTAAATACCCTTGTAAAATACCTGGATGTACCTCAGGTATTCCCGCTGACAAACTGCCTTTTTGTACATTTTCAGCCTGTGCAAAGACAAAAGAAGTACTTATAAGAATTAACGCTGTGATAATTTTGTAAATCATTTTCATTGGTACAGTAGCACCTGCGACCAGAGCCGCTTTCAAATGTAATTTTTTCATAACTTTTCCTCCATTTTTTTGGTTAAGTTTAACTATATTATTTAAGACTAGTTTGTCTATCCATTGTTGCTGGGATACATCATTCGTGATCTAGTGTATCCAATGCTTTTCCGGAAAATGATCTTTCTGAGACAATATTATCTGCAGCTGAAATAACGAGATCGGCTATCCGGTATCCCGCCAGCGTAATTCGTCTTTGGGCAACCTGCTGCAACTTTTCCCAGTACTCGGCCGACAATTCCGGGGCCTCCTCCAGCGGGGGAACCCCGTAGAGGACATAGGCCACCATTTTCTTCACGGCTTTGTCCGGGTCGAGGTCCTTATCAGGGTCACTGACCGTCTTAACCCCGTATCCATAGGCAAAATCAACCGCCACTTGGTAACTCTCTCGTGCCCATTTCTCAAAATCACCTGGCCCTTCAATACCCTTCAATTCTGAAAATGCCGAGCGCGGATACTTCTTCACCAACTCCCGAGCGTTTTGCTCAACAGCATCCAATTTCGTCGATCGGTAGATATTGCTGTCCCAGAGCAGGTGCAGCGGTATGGGTTTATTATTGACCGGGTCCATGACGTACTCCTGCGTGCCAGCGGCATTTCCGGCAGGAAATTGCTTCGAGTAGAGGTCGCTGACATGTAGGGGCTGGTGAATGTCGCCTACCACGTGAAGCAGCCAGCTCAAAGCGAGTGCCCGTTCGGAAGGATTGGTCTCGGCGCTCGAAAGCGTGGCATAGTTCAGTACCAGGGCTTCGATTGCCTGGCCGGCTGGCCGGCCTTTTCGCGCCTCGGCTGCAGCTCTTGCTTCCGGTGGGGCGTCTTTTGCAATGATGGCCCAGCGTGCCGTGTGCCAGGTAGGACGGTCGTGTATCGTCCCCTTTGTATCGTCTGCCCAACGTGCGCCTTCGATGAACATACGTTTGGCGCGTTCTGCTCCTCGAGCATCACCGGCAGCAACCCAGTAGGGGCTCGTGTCTGGATGCTTCATGAAAACGACTTCGAGCTTTTCAATCAGTTCAGGTTTCGCACGCTCAATCTCCGCAAATGCAATAGCAGCAGTCGTCATATGAGAGGGATGGTCCCAGGCTTGCGCCTTAGGGGTAGATACCAAAAGGGCGAAAGCCAGAATAACAATTCCACCTGTACTCCGGTTGATGATTGCTTTCAGTAATCGAAGATAACTCATTTTATTCCTCCTTTCATTGCATTGAATTCTGCAAATCTTGGAAGCAGATACTATCCACGAGCACAAGTACCGTTCGATTAAAAAAGCTTTTCGGGTGAAATTTTTGTATGTTTTGATATGCATAGTCATGTTTGTCTCTCCTCTTCTTGAGATTAATTTAAAACTGTCTAGCTACCACACTTTCCCACTATAGATTTTAGCGAACCGTAAAGGTTTAAAGATAGCCACATCTATTGACCAATATAATAATTATATAATAATAATTTATTTATATATATCTATTTTTTATATATTTTAGTATTTTATTGGAAATGATGTAGAAAAACCAAAGAAATGTTAAAAAACGATTAACCTACATTTTTTATAATATTGATAATACTATAAATTATAAGGAGCACAACATGTTCAGTAAAAAAGTTTCACTACTTGTTTTGCCTTTTGTGGCAGTGGTTACACTACAGGCAAACGATCCTTTCTTCAATGATCCATTTGGAGATGATATATTTAAAGAGATGTATCAGATGCAAAAAGAAATGGATAAGATCTTTGAGCGCATGCAAGAGCGTATGGATCAACGTACAAAACTATGGAATTATCCTAGCAGACAAAATCTCATACAAACCAAGCGTATGACAAGAAATAGTTTATTTGAAGATAAAGGTACCTACTATGAGTACAATACGCAAATCCCAGAAAGTCAAAATAATAAGATCGATATTACGATTAATGATGGGATTTTACATCTTAATGCAACGATAAACACAGTAAAAAAGACCGATAACCCAAATATGAAAATGCAACAGCGTTATATGCGTATGATACAACGCAGTGAAACCTTGCCTAAAGATGCAGATCCTACCAGTTTAAAGAGTGAGTATCAAAATGGCCTGCTTATGTTAACACTGCAGAAAAAAAAGATCCTTAAACATCCGACACTTAAAGAAAAAGAGGAAGAAAAGTCTACAGAGACACCCAAAATAGAAAATGTAAAAGAGAAAATTGAGGGTAACTCAACAAAGATCAAAGTGCCACATACAAGTACACATGTCTAAAGGATTATAATAAACCTAAGCCTAAGTCACGAATCTCTTCATATTTATGAAATTGAAATGTCTTGTAACCTTTTGTTTCTGGCTCTATAAGGTATACATCTTTGCCTGAATGGTCTATGTGTGTTTTACTTTGGTTGTAGATAAGAAGTCTGATCGACCTTTCAAACATTTCTAACACGTTGGCAGTTTTAAAAAAGTTGTCAGGCAGAGTCTCTTCAAAGGCATTTTTCCCCAGAACATCTACAGCAAGCACAGTATTAAGAGAAGCTTCGCTGATACCGAGGTTTTCACAAAGAAAGCCATCACCATAGGTTTTCCCCTCTATGACATGCTCTTCAAACACACCGGGTATTGCCATGGTACACAGCACAGCATCTTTGATATACACATCATCAGAAGCATCAAATACTTTTTTGTCACCATTGAGTAGGTTTGTTGCAATGAGTTTGAGGGGTATATCTGTGTCTTTCATTTTCTTATCTTTGAAAATGTGCTCAAATATCTTAGCGAGTTTGTCATTATGCACAACAGCATTACCTGAAAAAGAGAATTTGATCCAGTTCAAGATACCGGCAAAACTTTTAATGTGTTCATATATCTCTTCTTCTTTTAGACCTACGGATAAACAGGCACCTATAATGCCTCCAATACTGGTACCGACTATCTCTCTAGGTACTAACTGTTCTTTTTCAAGATCATATAATACACCCAAATGTGCGATGCCTAAAGCACCACCACCAGAGAGTACCAGAGTGAAGTCATTGGTTTGTAGGTTTTTTATCATGAATATATTATAGCGTAAGTCCTTATCTGTGATTACTATGATGTTTCTATTTTTATTCTTTATAGAAATTTGCCTACAGGGCTTCTCATTATGTTATAATTAATCCATAAAAGTATAGAGATGCTATAAATAGAGGAGTCTCCCATCGACGTCACACCTTTACAGTTTATCAGTACCTATTTTTTAGTAGTACTTGCTGGGATTCTTGTTTTCTCTGCACTGAGTCATATCCTTTATCAAAAACGCTCTCCTACAAGTATGATCTCATGGATGTTGACTATTTTCTTTTTACCCTATATTGTTGTGCCGCTTTATTTTCTTATCGGCATACGAAAGCGTGAACCAAGAGATAAAAAAGAGTATGTTAAATTTGATCATGTGTGTGAACATACTCCTTGTGAATTAGATGATCCTCAGTATGCTTTTCAAAATCTTTTGCAAAAAAATGGTATGCCACCTGCAACAAGAGGAAATACTTTTGAACTGATCACAAATTATACAGAGGCCTATGAGCGAATGCTCAAAGAGATTGATCAGGCAAAACAGAGTATCGATATCTGTACCTATGTTTTTCAGTTTGACAAAATGACTAAAGTAATGTTAGATGCATTAACCAAGAAAGCCAAAGAAGGGGTCAGAGTACGATTACTTATGGATTTAGTAGGCTCTTTGGGTGCTAGCTTTAATCAAAAAGGTTTTAAGTCATTGAAAGAAGCAGGAGGTGAAGTTGCATTTTTCACGCCTATTTTGAAAAGACCGTTTCAAAACTATATCAACCTCAGAAATCATCGTAAAATTTATCTCTTTGATCAATCAACGCTACTTAGTGGGGGTATGAACCTCAGTAACGAATATATGGGAGAAGCAGATGGCAGTAAACGCTGGGAAGATCTACTTTACTGTTTGAAGGGACCTTCTGTCTATCATTTTTATCATATATTCCAAAATGACTGGGTCTATGCGACCAAAGAAGAGGAAAAGATTGATTTTAAGAGAGAAGAGTCATGTGAGGGGGAGAGCAGAGTCCAAGTGGTTCCCTCTGGTCCTGATATCCCCAGTGATGCACTTTATGAGGCACTTTTAAATGCCATCTATAATGCGAAAAAGCGTATTTGGATCGTGACTCCCTATTTTGTACCGGATGAAAACATGATACAGGCATTGGTCATTGCACATCATAAAGGAGTCGATATTAAATTGATCACGCCTAAAAACTCCGATCATCTCTTGGCAGATATGGGAAGAAGTGCTTATATGCGTGAACTGGATGAAATAGGTGCTGATGTGGTCTTGTATGAGGGTGAAATGCTCCATGCCAAAGCCATACTTTTTGATGATGTTGGTGGTATGGTAGGGTCGGTAAATTTTGATAATCGCAGTCTTTTTCTAAATTATGAAGTGGTTACATTTGTCTACTCTCCACAATTTATAGAGAGTATCGAAGCATGGATGAATGGATTGATACACCATTCAAGTAGAGGGATGGAAAAACCCTCCAAGTTTCGTGAAGCCGTTGAAAATATTATGAAAGTGTTCACACCGTTACTCTAATGTTTGTACCTTCTATCCTTCATCACCGTTCATGCCGTTTTAGCTGTGATAGCTTTGTGCCAGATACCTTTGGGGTACTGTGCTGGAATGTCTATAAACAAAATAGTAAACATCAGAGGTTTCAACCTTTTATACAGAGATTGACTAAAGAAAAAGAGATTGATTTTTTACTTTTACAGGAAGCCAACTTTAGAAACGACAAACATTTCACTCTTCCAAATTTTGCTTTTGATGCCGCAGCCAATTTGGAATTTCGTGGAGAGTTCTATGGTGTATTGTCTGCGAGTAGAGTAGAGTCAAAAAGTGCACAGGCGTATCTTTCTGAAGGCAGAGAGAGTTTGATCGGTCCTCATAAGAGTTTAATTATGAGCGAGTATCCATTTGAAGATGGAAGTACACTTATTGTACTCAATATCCACGCTATAAACTTCCGTGAGAATAAACGCTACTATAGGGAACTTGAACGATTTTTGGAACTGATGAATCATCATACTGGACCGATGATCATCGCGGGCGATTTCAACTCTTGGAATAAAAAACGCATACAAAAGCTTCATGAGATCAGGGAAGAACTAGGGCTCAATACGGTACCGTTTAAACAAGTAGACAAAGTGAAGTCTTTTATGGGGAACCATTTGGATTTTATTTTTTACCGAGGGATGGAACTTCTAGAGTTTTCAGTGGATAAAGATCATGGAGTGTCTGATCATCATCCACTTTTTGCACAGTTTAAAAAGATAGGTTAATACTGCTTCTTAGAAAGAGCTATTTCTTACGTCCCGTTGGTTTTTTCTTTGCTTGAGAGCTCTTACTTTGTCCTCTTCTTTGCATTTTTTGTTTATGAAAGTCAAATTTTCCTTTTCTTTCGATAAGTGACTTTTTCTTTGGTTGTGTTTGTCTTGGTTGCTTGTCTGTCAATTCAAATCCAGGATAGATATCTCGTTTGATATTGAGTTTTAAGTGCTTTTCCATTTTTGTAAAGAAGTTATAGTCACGTGTGGTTAACAAGGAGATGGAAGCACCTTTATGGTTGGCACGTCCTGTTCTT
>CAKZWP010000157.1:0-5545 GCA_937921845.1 uncultured Sulfurovum sp. | reverse complement strand
GTGGTATGAAAAAGCAGCAAAACAAGGAAATGGCCCAGCGCAGTACAACTTGGCACGACTTTATCATGCTGCGGGGGAAAGTGATGCTCATGGATATGAAAAAGCAAGATACTGGTATGAAAAAGCAGTGGAAGCAGGTATCATACAAGCCTATAACAATCTCGCTGCTTTATATATGGAAGGTAAAGGTGTGAATCAGGACCAGCAAAAAGCATTTGAACTCTTTCAAAAAGCAGCAAGTATGGGGGACAGTTCTGCCCAGGTAAATGTAGCTGTATTATATGCATGGGGAGAAGGCATCACCCATGACAAAATGAAAGCGTATGACAACTTTAAAAAGGCACTAATATCAGGTAAAAGTGAAGCGAGTGGATATCTCGATAAACTCTGTTCCCAGAGCGCCTGGGTCTGCCAGGACTAAGTCGCCCCATTTTTAAGTATCTGTTAGCTATACTTCCAACCTATAACTAACAATGATCGCGTAACTCGATGGTAGAATACTTCCTGGACAAGGTAGTTATGGGATAAAACAATTGCTCGATTAACTCAGCGGTAGAGTGCCTCCATGACATGGAGGTGGTCACAAGTTCGAATCTTGTATCGAGCACCATTAACTCCTCCCATAAAACTTATATTTTCCAAACCTTTTCTTAACTTCCCATATTGACATGAAGTCTGAATAAGATGAGGTTATTTGACATTATTTTGACATTTTTATGGTATAGTATTTACTTCGAATTAATTTAGAGGGGATATTTTGGGACTATTTGACTTTCTAAAAACGAAAGATACAGTACCTTATGAAAAGATCTATGAAGAGTTAAATGCCTTCACAGAAGCTTCTCTCGCCATGCCTAAAATGAATAACCCATTCTTGCTTGATGATAAGAGTAAGCACCCTATGATCTTTGGTTATTTTACAGGAGTCATGGATTATATTACCAAAGCATATCAACTCAATGAAAAAGATAAACTTAAAATATACACGCAGTATCTATCTAAAAATTTTACAGATAATGATGAAGAAGATACCAAAGCATTGGTTAAATACTCTGCTGATATCAGGGAAACAGATGAGGGGTGTCATTATGCGTTAAGGGGCAAACTTGCAATGAAAAAATGGGTAGCAGGTGGTCCAATGGCTGCATATGCACCTATGGGATTGGTAAAAATATTAAACGATTAAACACACTCGGGGAAAATCTCCACCTTTAACTTCTTGACTTCTCTACATTAATTTCTTTCTATCCAACTTTTAGCTATAATAGCCGCATTTTTAACGCTACATTGTAGGTGGCGATAACACAAAGGGCTAATTTGAGCGAAAATCTTATCGGTTACATAGATGACCAAGGCAATATCATAGATACACAGAGTGCAGGGGAAAACTGTACAGCAACACCTATAGAGTATGACAATTCTGAAGCGTCTTTAGAGATAGTACGTCACTCTACAGCACACCTCATGGCACAGGCTATCACAGAACTTTATCCTAACTCGCAGTTCTTTGTTGGTCCTGTGGTGGATGAAGGTTTCTACTATGACTTCAGAGTAGACGAGCAAATAGGTGAGAATGATCTCAAAACGATCGAAAAGAAGATGAAAGAGCTCATCAAGAAAAAGTACAAGATTGAAAAGTACGAGATGAGTAAAGCAGAAGCTTTGGAAAAGTTTGCAGATGATGACTTGAAACAAAAAGTCATGTCTCGTATCGAAGATGATACGCTCTCTATCTACAAGCAAGGTGAATTTGAAGACCTGTGCCGTGGACCTCACGTACCGGCACTTCGTTTTTTACATAACTTTAAACTCACACGTGTAGCAGGAGCATACCTTGGTGGTGATGAAAATGCGGAGATGCTAACACGTATCTATGGTGTTGCTTTTGCAGACAAAGAATCACTCAAAGCGCATATGACGATGCTCGAAGAGGCGAAAAAACGTGATCACAGAAAAATTGGTGCTGAGATGGAACTCTTTATGTTTGACGAAGCGGCAGGTCCAGGGCTTCCTTTCTGGATGCCAAAAGGTGCAAAACTTCGTTATAAACTAGAGAGTATCTTACACAAAGCACACCTTACACGTGCTTATGAACCTGTACGTGGCCCAGAGATCCTTAAATCAGATATGTGGAGAACTTCCGGACACTATGCATGTTACGGTGAGAACATGTACCTCACTACCATTGATGAGCAAGAGTATGGTATCAAGCCTATGAATTGTTTAGGGCATATCCAAGTCTTCAAGCACACACCAAAAAGTTACCGTGATCTACCGTTGCGTTATTACGAATATGGTGTGGTACACCGTCATGAGAAATCAGGTGTATTACATGGACTTTTCCGTGTACGTGAATTTACCCAGGATGATGCACATATCTTCTGTGAACCGGAGCAGATAGCAGTAGAAGTACTTGAAGTAGTAGAGTTTGTAGATTCAGTGATGAAACTCTTTGGCTTTGAGTATACGATGGAAGTATCAACCAAACCAGAAAAAGCGATTGGTGAAGATGCAGTCTGGGAAGTAGCAACACAAGGATTAAAAGATGCACTTAATGGCAATAATTTGCCATTTACCATAGATGAAGGAGGGGGTGCATTCTATGGTCCCAAGATCGATATCAAAATCACTGATGCCATCGGACGTAAATGGCAGTGTGGTACGATACAAGTAGACTTCAATCTTCCGGAACGTTTTGGGGTAGAGTATGTTGCAGATGATAATACTCGTAAACAACCAGTGATGATACATAGAGCAATCTTGGGCTCATTTGAACGTTTCATTGGTATTCTCACTGAACATTATGCTGGAGAGTTCCCTTTCTTTTTGGCCCCTGTCCAGGTCATATTTGTCCCTATTGCTGATACCCATGTAGATCATGCATATGAACTTAAGAAAAGAATGGTTCAAGAGGGTATGGATGCTGAAGTCTATGACAAAAATGATTCTCTTAACAAACGTGTACGTAACGCAGAAAAGCAGCGTGTACCGTACGTAGTCATCATCGGAGATGAAGAAGTGGCAAATAAAACGGTAGCAATCCGTGACAGAAGAGCCAAAGAACAGTATAATCTTACACAAGAAGAATTTATGGTAAAATTAACACAACAACTTCAAGAAGGTAAAATTTGAGTAGACAACAAGATAGAAACAGAGGCAGAAAAAAAGCTGACGATACCATCATGAATGATGCTATCAGATCGAATGAACTTAGAGTGCTAGGTGATGATGGTGAACAGTTTGGTATCATTTCTAGAGATGAAGCGATGCAGATAGCAGAAGAGAAAGGTTTAGACCTTGTTCTTATGTCACCTGATGCCAAGCCTCCTGTTGCTAAAATCATGGACTACGGAAAGCATAAGTATGAACTTGAAAAAAAGAAAAAAGAAGCAAGAAAAAAACAAAAGATCATAGATGTTAAAGAAGTGAAATTTTCTTGTAAGATCGCGGAAAATGACATCGCATATAAAGTAAAACATGCCAGAGAGTTCTTAGAGAAAGGGAAGCACGTAAAACTTCGCGTTTTCCTTAGAGGACGTGAAATGGCAAACCCTGAATGGGGCGTAGATGTTCTCAATCGTGTCTGGCCTATGCTTGAAGATATCGGAAATCTAGAGAGTAAACCTTCACAAGAGGGACGTTACATTAACATGTACGTAACTCCACTTAAAAAATAAAAACAGGTTTGTCTTGCCTGACCTTCTGCTAAAGATTAAAAACTGTACTTAGGTACAGTTTTTAAGCCTCTAGTAAAATTTAATAGAGATTCAATCTATTTTGGCTTGAATTACTCTTTGATCTCATAATGCAGTTTTAATCCCTCACTCGTCATCACAAATCCAGATATAGTGATCTTTCCTTCATGTACCAGGTTATGATGCTTTTTGCATAGAGGGATGAGGTTGTATTTATGGTTTTTGTGGAAGTGGTCTATCTGACCTTCTTGATTTGCATGCTTCTGTTCAGCGATATGATGGACATCTTCTACACTCTCCTCACACAGTGCGCATTTACTTAGGTAAAGGTTTTTGTTGTATTTACTGCTTTTTTGTCTGCGCAGTTTTTTAATATCACTCCCCCCATGATTCAGGTTTTCTCGTATGGTTTGTGCCATTTGGAGAAATTCACTGTCCATATGTAGTGATTTTGCAAATTCCAGTCCGTAAAGACTGTCTCCCATACCTAACTGCAATACACGGTTATAGATGAGAGTATCATTACTTTCATCATACTTGATACCCAAATGCAAGAAGATAAGATGTTTCAGGTTTTGCAGCTGAGGGATGCTTCCTAGCTGGTGTAAGTGCGTAGCAAAGATAAAGGTTGATCTCAACGAGATAAGCTTTAAAATAGCACTTGAAACGATGGCAAGAGCAGATTCTGTTTCTGTGCCTTGGCTTATCTCGTCACCCAAGACCAAAGAGCGTTCATCTGCACGGTTAAAGATGTTTTTGAGTTCCATCATCTCTACAGCAAATGTTGACAGTCCTTTGTAAAGGTTGTCTTGTGAAACGATTCGTGTAAAGAGTTTGTCATAGAGTCCAAAACGAAGTTCCACTGCAGGTACAAAAAACCCAGCCTGTGCCAGGACGACTGAAATCCCTATGCTTTTCATCAACGAGGATTTTCCTGAAGAGTTGATACCATATAGAAGTGTGCCTAAGACATCTTCCCCATCACTGGCATTGAGGGTGATGTGATTGTGCGTCGTGCCATTGTTCGCGCCTAAAAAAACATCATTAGGAACATAGATACCTCTTTCATCATTGGATTCTATGATGGGATGGCGCAGTGCAGTTGCTTCATAAAAATTACCCTCTTCTATGATCGGACGGGAAAGGTTCATCGTTTTGGTACATTTGGCATTGGAGATAGCCACATCTATGTTTGCTATAAAGACGATGAGTTTGTCAAGCAGCAGTGAAAACCTGTTTTCAAGCAGATCAAGACTCTCTATGTAGCGTTGTTTGACAAGTGAGACAAGTTTGATCTGGGATGTTTCATAGTTTCTTGTGATCTCTTCAAAGAGAGGGGCTTGTACTTTGACGGCATTCTTTAAGTATTTATAGTGAAAGTCTTTAAAAAAGTGATGCTCGTTGTCAATGGTCACAAAAGAGTCTTTGAGAGACTTCTCTATAAGGGTAAATCTGTTTTTTGTAAGGTTGAGAAAGTACCCATCACTTTCCAAATAACTCACAGTAGCATATTTGGCCGTACCGCTAAAGAGTTTGTCTTTTTCAAAGAGTGATTCAACGTGAGTTGCTACATCTTCCATTTTGTTTACTTCTTTTTTCTGTATCTTGACAATACTGTCAATAGCAGGGTAGACACCATCTTTAAAGAGGTTGTCATTGATCTGTTCTATGCGGAACCGGGCACAGATATCCAGCTCAAAGGTGTCATTTAAGACTTTAAGCATCTCTTGTGTTTCATCATAGAGGTTGTCATCTATCTCAAGCCCATTGCTTTTGGCATCTTCAAGAAGTTTCAGAATGGCTTCTAAAGACATAGAGATATACGTAAGTTCTACAGGATGCAGTTTACG